>JAHCLG010000006.1 GCA_026125385.1 Legionellales bacterium | reverse complement strand
TATTACCATAACCAAAACACTCCCGATTAAAAAAGCCCCAAGGTGAATTGCTAGTGGTATCTTCAAATTGCGATAAATTTAAAGAATGCACTATGGCATTTTCTTTAAAAACAGGATTGGGTTTATTTATAGCTCCCTGAATACTCTCATTAATCATGTTGCAGCATTGATCTGAAATTACCCATTGATTTTCTCGGTACACTAATCCTAAAGCTACTTTGAGAAAATCTGGATACTTAAAAAGACCAGGGATAGCTTTTAAGATAACCACATCGGGATCTAGTTGAGATAGTGCTGATGTAACAATTGGATTATTATAGACATAATCGTGCGGAGTAGGATCGTGGACGTCTGGTGGATTTATGAAATAAGGTATAATCCTAATTTCGCGTGATGTATTGTCATCACCCAAAGTGAAATTAATCGTGCATTGCTGGCAATATTCGCGAATAAACGGATCAGCGGTAGTTTTTTTTGAGGAATTGTCAATTGAGTTTATGTTCTCTGGATTTTGTGGGTAGGCGTTTTCAAATTCATCTACACGTATTTCTGTTATTTTAGCGCCTAATACTTTTCTTAATCGTTGCACAACAACAGGAGCAATGCGTAGTCCATGTGGAAATGACTCACCCATCATAGCTAGATCTCGACTTTGATCATATCCTAAATTAAATGCTGCATAAATTTTATCAAGCTTCTCTAGAGTAACGTCTGGAGAAATTCCATTTTTAGTAATTCCAAAATGATTAGCTCCAGTTATGGTAAGTGTAGAACAGTTCGGAAATATTAATAGTGGAAGTAAAACATCGACACCTGCAAAAGGATAATATACATTTTTTATTGCGTTATACTCGCATCCTGCTTCAGCAAGTGTTTTCCATATTGCCTCAAAGGGTTTTTTTCGAGCTGCATTCTCTAAATTTTCATCATGTTGAAGATTATTTGCTAGAGTTACCAAAGAAATAGCAGATTGAAGTTTTTTATTATAGATTCAGAGGTGGCAGCCATAGTATTCTCATGATTATATTTATAATTTAGCAAAAGAGATTCAACAAAGTGATACCGCTCATCTTAAATTTAATTTAATCGATGAGCGGTATCATTAAATTTAATTTGCGCCTTCCACTTCTTGGATTTTACGCAATTCTTCACGCATCACTTTACGCATGACTTCTTCCATTGATTTCACGCCATTTTGCATGTATTCGCGCAATGCTTGATTAATACGCGATTGATAACCGCGAGCGTTAGGCGATAAACTGCGAAACCATTCTAAGACATCGCGATCGATGCGAATGGTGATGCGTTCTTTCGTGTGCTCCTGACGTTTTGCCGCATGAGCAGTAGAGTGTTGTTGCAATTGATTGTTTTCCATATTACATAAGTCCCCTTAAATTTTAAACAATATCCCTAGAGCGTTAACAACTTCATTCTGCTGGCCGTAGCTCATTGATTTTTGTGCTCCATTGCTCATTTACGCGGTGTAAACTGCGCGCTGGTGTGCAAAAATCAATGAGCTATGTCTCAGCATAGCGAATTATTGATACGCCGATGAATGCGTGGCTAGCAAATTCTAACAACGCAATTCAATTTTCGATTCAAAGACTATCTACAAATCAGTTTTGGCATTATCATTGCCCAGTGATGCAAAGTTTATTTGCCTCACAGCTTGCTAGTGTACTGACTTATTTTGCAAATGTCTCTAGTTTTTGTTAAAAAAAATGAAATTATTTGTAAAAAACGTCAGAATTGTACACTATCAAAACAACAATGTCATGCATTTTTATGCAGATAACACGATTGTTTTTTTATTATACAGTTTGAAGATAAGTGTAGGGGAAATATCATGAAGAAACTACTGAACATTGCTTTAATCAGTTTAGCTGGATTGGGTTTAGCGGGATGTGCTGGCATTACCAATCAGGACGTGGGAACACTTACTGGAGGTGCGTTAGGGGGTGTATTGGGTAATCAAATTGGTGGCGGAAGTGGTCGTGTGATTGCAACCATTGGTGGAACCTTATTAGGCGCCTATTTAGGAAATCGCGTGGGTGCAAGTATGGATGAAACGGATCGTTTAGCCATGGAACGCAACGTGCAAACTGCTATGAATAATAATCAAGCTGTCGCATGGCAGGGTGATAAAGGTAATCAGTATCGTGTGGTGCCGGGTAATAACGCTTACAATCAAGGCGAGCGTTGCCGCAATTACACCATGTTTGCAGATATGGGTGGACAACGCCAAAAAATCCATGGCGTGGCGTGTTATCGTCATGGCCGTTGGGAAAACGTATCTTGATGTTTGAGTCTAATAAATAAATGAAAACCCAGCATTGCTGGGTTTTCTTTGTGGTGAAGGTATGGCAAAAATTCAAACGGCGTATGTGTGCAATCACTGCGGTAGTAAACATTCAAAATGGCAAGGGCAATGCTCCGATTGCTCAACCTGGAATAGTTTAACCGAAGAAACCACGAGCAAACCAAATTCCACATCGCGTTTTAATCATTATGCAGGCAGTGAACACGCGGAATTAATGGCCGTGGCGGAAGTCGATATTACCGACGATCAAGTGCGTCTATCTACGGGATTAAGTGAGCTTGATCGGGTGTTAGGTGGTGGATTAGTTGCAGGATCGGTAGTCTTATTGGGCGGTGATCCTGGGATTGGAAAATCCACTTTATTATTACAAACGCTAGTGCAATTAAGCGCGCAGCATAAAGCCTTATACATCACCGGCGAAGAATCATTACAACAAGTCGCAATGCGTGCGAAACGCTTAGGGCTAAATGCCAATGCGCTAAAATTACTTACCGCTACCAATGTGGATGTGATGATAAGCTTAGCTCAAGAATTTCGACCTCAAGTAATGGTGGTCGACTCCATTCAAACGATTTATAGCGAACAATTATCCTCCGCTCCCGGTTCGGTTAGCCAAGTCCGAGAAACCGCCGCGAGCTTAGTGCGTTTTGCTAAACAATCGCAAACGGCGTTGTTTGTAATTGGCCATGTGACTAAAGAAGGAGCGTTGGCAGGTCCGCGGGTATTGGAACATATGGTGGACACGGTTTTATATTTTGAAGGCCAAGGTGATAGTCGTTATCGTGTGGTACGTGCCGTAAAAAATCGGTTCGGTGCGGTGAATGAATTAGGCGTATTTGCCATGACCGATGCTGGATTGCGCGAAGTGAATAATCCTTCCGCGATTTTTTTATCGCGTGGACAAAGTGAACGTTGTGGCAGTGTGGTGATGGCAACCTGGGAAGGTACGCGACCGTTATTAGTTGAAGTGCAAGCGTTAGTCGATCAAAGTCATATCGCCAATCCACGGCGAGTTTGCGTGGGCATAGAACATAATCGTCTGGCGATGTTGCTTGCAGTGTTACATCGCCATGCCGGTATTGCAACTTACGATCAAGACGTATTTGCAAATATTGTGGGTGGCATGCGTATTCAAGAAACGGGGATCGATTTAGCATTATTAATTGCCATTGTATCGAGCTTACGCAATAAACCATTACCCAAAGAATTAATTGTGTTTGGTGAAGTGGGTTTAACCGGAGAAATTCGTCCTGTGCAATGCGGACAAGAACGTTTAAAAGAAGCGCAAAAATTAGGTTTTACCCAAGCCATCATTCCACTCCAAAATGAAACTAAAAAAATGCTTCCCGGCTTAACCGTTCATGCCGTTGCCAATTTAAGTCAGGCATTATCGTTATGGAAAAATAACGAACTTGAGTCTCAAAATTGCAGCAGGGATGACGAAAGTTTTATAAAAGATTGAATATCTTAAGTGCTGCAACAGTTTGACAGTTGAGATTTATCGCACATTCGACCGATAATTTTTTCGCTGAACTCAGTATGATTCTACTCGCGTTACGCACTATTAAATCGCTCTACGCTGATTTTTAGCAATCGGTTATTCTGTGTTTACGACAATAAAAACGGAGAATAACCATGACCCACACTACCGTCTCTACTTCAACACCAGTAACTTCTAAGCAAACTCCTAGTTTTGATAAAAGCGAATTCGTTGAAATTTCTCTTGAGGAAGAAAATACTAAACAGCAAGATATTTTTCCAGATTCTGCTTGGTTTGAAAATGGTCGAATTGTTAGCTCGCTGAGCACAACCACCTTAGGGAGTTTAAATAACAGTTCGAGTTCATCGACAGCTTCGTTAGAATGCGGAAACTCGCAAGTAATTGGTGTGGATGTGAGTGGCAACGTTGAAGAAACCAGAAAAAATCCAATTTATTCTCAAGAAGATTTACGCTTTCATAAATTTATTCACCAAGTAAAATTGGTTCATTTGGATCAACTATTTGGAGATGGTTATTCGGCTGAAAAAGAATTAGTGAAACTAGCAGCAGAAATTTTTACTCATGCACCAAAAGACAATATTCCAAAACGATTTGCGAAAAAAAGCGAGCTTAAAAATAATTTAATCATTTTACATGGTTTTAATTATATTGCTGAAATTAGTGCCCATAGCAAAAATAAACCATTTTACTTAGAAGACCCTTACTTTCAATTATTAATCGCTAAAGCAAAATTAGCGGTTTGGCTAAATCAAGTAAAAACAAAATTTTGGCAGACTGACCATAATGTAAGGTGCATTGAAGAAGTTCAACAAGCGCTGCTAACATCGTATACGAATCAAGAGATACAAACCAATTTAGATACCCTAGCAACCAATTATCAATCACGTTTTCCCGTGCTCGATTCGATTGTGCAAACACTTAAACAATGGTGGAATAATTGGTTTGAATGCTTATATAAAGTTAATCCTGAAAAGCAAAAACCAGAATGTATTGTTGAACTTGAGCAAGAGAATTTTTTAACAAAATTTGGGTTCGCTGGTGTATAATCAACCAGTGACTTTTCACTAGGTAATTCTAACCATGCCGATTTTAACATTTGAATACACAGATAATTTAAAAATTGCGGGTAAAATACGATCGTTTATTCTTAGAAACGCATCGTATTTTAGTCGAAGAAATTAAAACCGATTTAATAACGTGTCGTTCAGCTATTGTAAAAACGTCCGATTATCTGATTGGTAATGGCGATATCAACAATGCCTATATTATGTTGCGTATTCAAATACTCCCCGGGCGATCGGATGAGGTTAAAAACCGTACGGGAAAACGATTACTAGAAAAAATATATCGAGATTTTGCTGATGAAATTAAGCTGTGCACGACGCAAGTTCGTGTCTATCTAACCGAGACCGAGAAACAGCATTATTATGGACTGGAATAGTCAATATCCAAGAATTAAATCCTGAGGCTGATCGGGAATGGATTTTAAAATAAAAAGCTAGAATTTTTGAATCACATACTCTACCCATCCCGATTCTTTTATAGCTGGATTGCCATAATCTAAAATTATATCTGATAAATGTAAATTCGTTCCTGTTAAATAGTAACTAAAATCTTCTGTTTTTCTGTATACTTTAGTAGGGTATTTATAAATAAAATGGTTTTCCTGGTCATTGTATTTATCTATCCATGTTGCAATTCCTTGCTCTATCTGATTTAAATCATAACTTGATTTATAGGTGAATTTTTTATCTTGATAAATAATTTCTGCTTCATCCGATGCTTCCCAAGCGTCAAGGTGATAATAGCTTAGTGAGGCTAGTCCATTTTTAGATAATAGTGATGAAAGCTTTTGAAAAAAGGTTTTTATTTGATCTTCTTGAGTAAGTAAGCAAAAAGAATTATAACCAGCTATAATTCTCGAAAAAGTTTTTCTGGATTTGAATTCTAGTACATCACAAACATGATTTTTTTTCTTTGGTAATAATATACTTTTTGCAAGGTTAGGCTCTAACTCTACTGTTTCAATATCAATACCATTCTTTTTTAAAAAATTCGATAACCTTCCATATCCTGCAAAAAGTTCTAAAGTTTGATGTCCTTTACAAAATTCCAAATAATAATTGAAATCTTCATCAAACTGTTGGCTATGAATTTTATATAATTCCCAGCTGTTTGCATAATGATTATCCATTAATACTACACCTTTTATATGAATTGATTACTAGGTGGTGTTGACAATTCTACTCTGCTGGCTGTTTCTCGTTACTTTTTTGTGTTCCTTTGCTCATTTACTTTGTGTAAATTGTGCTAGTACTCAAAATCAACGAGCTAAGTTAAGCTATAGCGAATCATCAACAAGCTCTAGTGTTCAAGTCTGTCATATTCTTTCAGCCACTAACCGCAATCCATCTAACGTCAACCATGTTTCAACACGATCGATGTATTTAGCATCTTGGGCAATTTTATTGGCAAGCCCTCCTGTGGCAATGGTAATGGCATTGGGTAATTCTGTTTTTAATTGTTCGATTAAAAAATCCACCATGCCTAAATGTCCTAGTACTAAACCGGTTTGCATGGCGCTGATGGTATCGTTGCCGATGATTTTTTTAGGTCTAGATAATTCAATGGTGGGCAGTTGTGATGTTTGCTGTGTGAGGGCAAAGCTCATGGTTTGCAATCCGGGCGTAATGGCGCCACCTAATAAAATGCCAGGTTTTTCTACGCACATTAAGGTCGTAGCGGTGCCAAAATCGACAACAATACAATTTTGCTGACACAGGTGATATGCTGCTACCGCATTGGCGATCAGATCGCTGCCAATAATCGACGGTGGATTAACTTTTATGGCAATTCCACTATCGCTTTCATGGGTAAGAACATGAGGTTGTCGCGAGGTGCGGGTTTCAATCATGTGTTTAATAATAGGAGTAACTGGCGGCACCACACTGCTGATAATAATTTGCTTGAATTGCTGGAAATGCAAATTGGCTTCATGAAATAATTGGATGAAGAGAACGGCATATTCATCTGGCATGTAATGATGATGCGTGGCAATTCGCCACTGACGCAACCACGTTTTTTGATCGTGCACGCCAAATACAATATTGCTATTACCAATATCAATCGCTAATAACATTTTTTTATCCTGGGTGAAACATGACAACTCAAACGAAACAGTATTGTAATTGGATTTTGATTTTAATTGCCAGTGGTTTAGTGGGATTTTTTTTTCAAGATTTTTTACCTAATGCTATTGGGAATTTTCGTGAAGTTTCTTTTGCCCACCCGCAAAGCTTAGTGATTGGTAAAACTTTGGGGATAGCACTGGGGTTATTTTTTACCAGTTTATTGCTATATTGGCTTACTTTAAAATTCTTTCACGGTTGGTATCAGCGTTTACACCAACAATATCCTTACTATATTCCTTGGCTACTTTGGGTATGTATTACCTTTATTGGACTGAGTCATCATTTTGGATTTTCTTAGCAGGCACATTCACTGTTAAAAAAGAATGGCCTATCCATTTTAAAGGGATACTCGCGGTAGGCTTGCAGCATTTTATTTATCAGGAGCTTCGCATTTTTAGCGCGAAACTTCTGTTTGCATTTCCCCAACTTTAGAACTATTACTAGTATAGGGGTGGATGAAATTAGGGAAAATAGCATGACCATCGGAAAATTTTGCCGTATAAGCTTAATTTGCTTACTCTTTCTATTTAGCATCAATCTCAGTTTTGCAGGATTCCTCGGCGCATTTGGCAAATGTACCTGGGTTATGCAGGGTGATGAAGATCCTCAAGGCTATTATTATTTATGTGAAAATGACACGCAATGGAACGCAGCTTCAGTATGGGCTACAGCAAGTGAATGCAGTGGCAATGCGGTCGTGAATGAAGGCACCTATAATCTTTATTTTTGCAACAATGGAAATTGGCAATACACGAAAAATACCTATCCGCCTTGTTCGTGTATTGCCGATTAGACCGTGTTGATCTGAATTTGATAATGTTAAATGTGTTTTAAGGCGTCATCCAAATCACGGCGCAAATCGTCGACATCTTCAATTCCCACGGATAAACGCACAAAATTATCAGCAATGCCTAATTGCTCGCGCGTGCTTTTGGGCACAGACGCGTGCGTCATGATAGCAGGGTGATCAATTAAACTTTCCACCCCACCCAAACTTTCCGCCAGGCTGAATAATTGACAATGTTCTAAAAAGCGTTTGCATTGAATGATATCCGCTTTTAAGGTGAATGAAATAATGCCACCTGGTGTTTTCATTTGTGATTTTGCCAATTGAAATTGCGGATGATGCTCTAATCCAGGATAAAACACTTGTTCAACTTTGGGATGATGTTGCAACCATTCAGCGAGTTGTATTGCATTTTCTGCGTGACGTTGCATGCGGATATGAAGTGTTTTAACACCCCGTAACGCTAAAAACGCATCAAAGGGTCCTGCGATCGCACCAATGGAATTTTGTAAAAATCCCATTTTTTCGATTAATTCTGCATTATTTCCAACCACAGCAATGCCACCGACCATATCAGAATGGCCATTAATAAATTTCGTGGCAGAATGCATGACAATATCAAAACCGTAATTTAAAGGTTGTTGATTATAGGGAGAGGCAAACGTATTATCCATGACAGAAATTAAGTGATGTTTTTTCGCAAATTCCGCTAAACGGGATAAATCAACAATTTTTAATAAGGGATTCGTGGGGGATTCTACCCACAGCATGCGGGTATTAGGTTTGATGAAATCATCAAAATTTTCATCAGATGTGAGATCGACAAAACTAAATTCCAAACCGCTAGAACGTTGACGAACTTTATCGAATAAGCGAAATGTACCACCATATAAATCATTCATCGCGATAATATGATCACCAGAATTTAATAATTCTAAAATCGTTGCCGTTGCCGCCATGCCCGAAGCAAAGGCAAAACCGGCTTTGCCATTTTCTAATTCGGCGATGCAACGTTCATAGGCCATGCGCGTGGGATTTTGGGTGCGTGAATATTCGTATCCTTGATGTTCACCTGGACTTTTTTGCACATAGGTTGAGGTCGCATAAATCGGTGGCATGATAGCCCCCGTGCTCGGATCCGGTGTTTGACCGGCATGAATGGTTTTGGTATTAAAATGAGTGGGCTTATTCATGAGTGTTTCCTATTAATTGTTGGCGGCGTAAATGATTAATTAAATCGATAGCGGTAATTAATCCTAAAAATTGATGATTATCCATAATCACAATGGCTTGATAATGATTAAACATCGGTAATAACACATCAATCGAAGTTGTATGAGGAGCAATACCAAAATCGCGCATCATAATTTCTTTAGCTGGTGTCGAAAATGGATGTCCGCTATATACAGCTTGCAAAATATCGGCTTCACAAATTAAACCTAAGAAATTTTTATTGTCCATAATCGGTAATTGTGAAATTCCATACGTCATCATGTGCTTGTGTGCGGTTAAAATGGGTTCTTCAGGACCAATGGTGGTGGTAGCATGTTTATGATAGGGGCGTGCAATAATATCGCGTAAATCACCATAACTATCGCGCTCAATAAATCCCTGATTCCATAACCATTCATCATCAAACATTTTTGATAAATATTTATTACCGGTATCACAGGCGAAGGTGACGACACGTTTGGGTTTTGTTTGTTCGCGACAATATTTTAATGCTGCGGCTAAATGCGTGCCGGTGGAGGAGCCGGCTAAGACCCCTTCTAGGCTTAATAATTCGCGACCGGCTAAAAAGGATTCCCGATCAGTAATCGTATAGGCTTTGGTAACTAAATTTAAATCGCAAATATCCGGCACAAAATCTTCACCGATACCTTCTACTAACCAACGTCCTGGTTGCGAAGCAATTCCTGAATTAACAAGACTTGCTAAGACAGAGCCTTCGGGATCGGCTAAAATCATTTCTGCTTTGGGGGCATGTTTTTTGAGAAAACGGGCAATACCCGTAAACGTGCCAGTAGATCCCATGCCATAAACCACCGCATCAACCCGATGATCCAATTGTTTCCATAATTCAGGTGCTGTGCTTTCTTCATGTGTTAACGGATTTTCAGGATTTGCAAATTGATTGATATAAAAACTATTAGGTGTTCTAGCGGCGATACTTGCAGCTAAATCTTGATAATAATCAGGGTGGCCTTTTTCCACATCCGAACGCGTCGTGATGACTTCAGCACCCATCGCGCGTAAATGAATAATTTTTTCTTTACCCATTTTGTCGGGCATAACGATTAATAATTTGTAACCTTTTAAGCGCGCCACTAAGGCTAAACCTAAACCGGTGTTGCCGGCGGTGGCTTCGATAATTGTTCCACCGGTTTTCAGTGCGCCGCTTTGTTCTGCTTTTTCGATCATACGTAAGGCAATGCGATCTTTGATTGAACCACCTGGGTTATAATATTCGAGTTTTAAAAATAATTCGCAGCAACCCGTGTTTAATTGATTTAATTTTAAAATGGGCGTATTGCCAATCATGTCTAAGGTATTCTGATATATTTTCATAATGATGTTTCCAGACCAGCGATTGAGATATCCGCATTTTAGCAAGATTTAAGAGAAAATGTATAAAATTGCAAGCGTCGTGAAATTGTCAGGATAGTTAGAGAAAAAATAGCAGCAAATCTTCCAATTCATGATAGGATATTGACACAATTTCTCAGTTACTCATTAGGAGTCTCACATGGATTTCGGGATTGTTGTCTTAATTCTAGTTGCTCTGGCGATTATTGTGGTCTTTATGGCTGTCAAAGTGGTACCACAAGGTTATCAATACACCATCGAACGATTTGGAAAATTCACTCATACTATTACCCCGGGTTTAAACATTATCGTGCCGTTTTTCGATCAGATTGGGGCGAAAATGAATATGATGGAAACGGTACTGGATATACCTTCTCAAGAAATCATCAGTAGCGATAATGCTCAAGTTCGTGTCGATGCCGTGATATTTTTTCAAGTAGTGGATGCCAAAAGTGCCGCATATCGTGTCAATAATTTAACCTATGCTATGCGTAATTTAGTCATGACTAATATTCGTACGGTACTGGGGGCAATGGAAGTCGATGCTATGTTGTCACAGCGCGATAATATTAATTCTCGTTTGATTGTGGTGGTGGATGAAGCCACAACTCCTTGGGGCGTCAAAGTAAATCGCATCGAAATTAAAGAAATTAGTCCCCCACAGGATTTAATCGATGCCATGGCCAGACAAATGAAAGCAGAGCGCGAAAAACGTGCGCGTATTCTGGAAGCCGAGGGCGAACGCCAATCCGCTATTTTAAAAGCAGAAGGTTTGAAACAATCGGTTATTTTAGAAGCTGAGGCTGCCAAAGAAAAAGCTTATCGCGAAGCAGAAGCGAGAGAACGAACAGCGCAAGCCGAAGCAAAAGCTACTAGCATGGTGTCCGAAGCCATTGCCCAAGGCAATGTGCAAGCGATTAATTATTTCGTCGCACAAAAATACGTGGAAGCAATAAAAGCTGTTGCTACCGCAGATAACCAAAAATTAATTATGTTGCCCTTAGAAGCAACCCACGTATTAGGTTCATTGACTGGCATTGCTGAAATAGCCAAAGCCACTTTTGCTAAATAAGGATAATCATCATGCTTTGGCAAGTGATCGATCAATTTTTACAAATCTTATCGTACTGGCATTGGTCAGGGCTCGGTGCAGTATTACTGGTGTTAGAATTAGTCACAGGGAGTGGATTTCTATTTTGGATTGCGTTATCTGCTCTCAGTACGGCGATTTTAACCTGGCTTATTCCGAGCATGACTTGGCCGCTACAATTATTATTTTTTGCCATTTTTAGTATTGTGGTTGCGGTGGGATGGTGGCGTTATTTAAAATCAAATCCATCCTATACAGAAGATCCCACGTTAAATCAGCGCAATCTCCAATTTATTGGTAGAACGTTTATTCTGGAAAATCCAGTGATCAACGGCATGGGTAGTATTCGAGTAGACGATAGTCAATGGCGTTTTCGTTGTAACCAAGATTTACCTGCAGGATCAAAAATTTTAATCGTTGGGGTAGATGGAGTATTTCTGATTGCCGAAGCAGAACACCACTGAGACTATGTTACTGACTGCGAAAATAAAGTGGCCTACAGTCACTTTATTTTTTTGTGGCACCTTAGTCTGTTTATTAGGCTTTGCAGGATTGGTTTCTTGGTATATTTTATTTTTTAATCAACCTGATTCCACCTTTAATTTTTTGGCACTCTACGATGGCACGTCACTCGGCTTCATCATTAGCGGTTTGGCAATTTTAAGCAGTGCTTGGCAACAATGGCGGATCAGTAATTTACTAGCACTCATTTTATTAACATTAAACATACTGGCATTATTTCGTTATTTTTTAAGTTTATCTCCCCATATTAATATGCTCTTCGCCTTAATTACCACCGGCGCATTACATGAAGCGATTCTGGGGCCTGTGACTACTTTGCCTTTTATTTTTACGGCTTTTGGCTTGCTTTATTTACCTTTAATCAGTAAACGCCAAGAAAATTCTATTTTTCTGGGTATTTTGGGCGCATTAATTATCGCCTTAGGATTAATTAAATTTTTGGGCAGTAATAATAATATTTTAACATTTTATGGTTGGGCGCATATTCAATTCACCGAAATTGCTACTACCATTGGATTTATTATCTTAGGGGTGGCGACGATTAGTTGTGCTTGGCATCGTGCACTGATTGGTGAAAGTCCAATTATTCGTTATTTACCGATGATGATTGTCAGTGTTGTTATTTTTTTAACGTTATTACTTTGGCAAGCCTTGATTAGTCAGCGAGGCAGTAATATTCAGCGCATGATTAAAATCCAAAGCGAAGGTGTTCATAATGAAATTATTGCGCGCATGCAAGCGCGAGTTCATGCCTTAGAGCGCATGGGACAACGTTGGGAAATTCGCAGCTATATTCCAAAAAGTGAGTGGCAAGCCGATGCGCGTTCGGTGATGGCAGATTATCCAGGGTTTCATGCGATTGAATGGGTGGATAGTAATTTTGTCGTGCGCTGGATTGTGCCTGAAAAAGAAAATCAAAAAATTATTGGCTTGAATGCCACGTTTGAAAAAGAGCGCGGTAATGCGTTATTGAATGCACGCACCCGTCAAAAAATCATGATGACGCGTCTGGTTGATTTACTCCAAGGTGGCAAAGGTTTTATTATTTATGTGCCCATTTATCGCAATCAGCAGTTTGACGGTTTTATGTTAAGCGTGATTAAACCCCAACCGTTATTCGATGATTTATTACCGCCAACGATTGCATCAGGTTATAACCTTGCGGTTTTTGAAGGGCAGCAAAAATTGTATCAGCGGGGCGACTCCGATCAAAAATTACAAAGACGATGGTCGCAATGGGTTAATTTACAACTCTATGGCGTCGAATGGCGCATTGAAATTTGGCCAACCCCTAATTTACTCGAATTAGAAAGTTCCGTCTTACCTTCTATAACCTTAATTATGGGATTAATGATGGCATTATTGTTAGGGCTTGCAATTCGATTTGCACAATTAGCTCAAAGTCGTGCACGACAGTTAGAATTATTATATGGCGATTTAAAACGAGAAATTAAAATTCGCGAACAAGCAGAAGAAGCCAAACAAGCCATGGAAGCCGTATTATTACAAAGCCAAAAATTACAAGCAGTCGGAACCTTGGCTGGTGGAATTGCGCATGATTTTAATAATATTTTATATTCCATTTTAGGCTACGTGGGTTTAGCACGAGAAGATGTTCCTAAAGATTCAATGACCTTTCGTAATTTAGGTAAAGTTTTAGAAGTGGGTAAACGCGGACAAAAATTGGTGGATCAAATTCTTTCTTTTTCTCGCCGGCAAAGTTATGAATTCAGTGTTATTTCATTAAATACGGTACTTGAAGATGTGATGACCCTAATCAAACCCACTTTACCTGCCACCATTAGTTTGCATATGGAAATTGATCCAAAGCCTCATTATATTTTTGGCAACTCCAATCAGCTAGAACAAGTATTTGTGAATATAATTAATAATGCCGTCGATGCGATGAATCGCAGCGGTGCAATTTCAATTCGTTTAACCCTAGTCCAAGCCAATGAATATTTTTTATCGGCGCACCCCGATTTGGATGCCACGCAATATTATTTATTAGAATTTAAGGATGATGGCTGTGGCATGGATTTGCCGACACAACAGCGGATTTTTGAACCATTTTTTACAACCAAAGAAGTCCATAAAGGAACCGGTTTAGGAATGGCACTCGCTCATGGTATTATTCGGGATCATAAAGGTGATATCATAGTCGAAAGCGAAGTGGGGGCAGGGACCACTTTTTATCTTTATTTACCCTGTTATGAAAAAAATGGAGATCATCAAGATGGCATTGATTCTATTAGTTGAAGATGATGAGTTTGTAAAAGATATGTTAAGCCAAGTGTTAGCTCGCGATGGCCATGAAATTAAAACCGCCAGCGATGGCGAAGAAGCCTTAAGCATTTTGCAAACCTGTAAACCAGATGTCTTAGTCACCGACATCATTATGCCGAAAAAAAGCGGTACGGCCTTAATCAAAGAAGTCAAAGAAAGTCATCCCGATTTAAAAATTGTGGCTATTTCTGGCGGCGGACGTTCCGATCCAATTGGTTATTTAGATTTATCGGAAGAATTGGGCGCCGATATTTCCTTTGCTAAACCCGTCGAACCTAAAGCGTTATTAATGACGATTACGTTGCTGACGATGAATTAACATGCGCCCTGCGACAATCATTCATTGGTTCCGCCAAGATTTGCGTTTAGCCGATAATCCGGCGTGGGTAGCGGCAACGCAAACGAAGCTTCCCATCTTGCCCATCTATATTCTAGATGATATGAATAGTGGCGATCATGCCATGGGTGCCGCAAGTCGCTGTTGGTTACATGAATCGTTACATGCATTAAATCGATCGTTAAATAATCACTTAAGTGTGTTTCGAGGTGATCCACTCACTATTTTTTTAGAATTATTGCCAAGCTATGATGTAAAAAAAATTGTCTGGAATCGTTGTTACGAACCCTGGCAAATCGCGCGTGATAAGTTGCTTAAAAAAAAATTATTAGAATTAGATATCATAGTGGAAAGTTATAATGGTTCTTTATTATGGGAGCCTTGGGAAATTGTTAAAGCGGATGGCACACCTTATAAAGTCTTTACACCCTTTTTTCAACGAGGCTGTTTAAATGCCATTCCACCACGCAACCCTTTACCCGCCATTCAGCCACCACAAATTTTAACTGCGCCAACTGCAGCGACGACGATTGCTGATTTAAAGTTATTACCGAGTAAACAGTGGCATAAAACCCTATTATCGCACTGGCAAATTGGCGAAACTGCGGCCTATCAAAAACTCCATGAATTTTTAACGTATCGCGTGCAAAATTATAAAGAAGGGAGAGATTTTCCGGCGTTAGAAAGTGTTTCTGGATTATCTCCGCACATTCATTTCGGAGAAATTTCACCTCAACAAATTTGGTATGCAGTTAAAGCGCAAAAAACCAATGAAAATACCCAGCATTTTTTACGAGAATTGGCTTGGCGCGAATTTTCTTATTCCTTATTATATTATTTCCCAAATTTACCTACCGAAAATTGGCAAAAAAAATTTAATGATTTTCCTTGGGAAAGCGATCCTCACAAGCTTAGAGCATGGCAAAAAGGCTTAACCGGTTATCCTTTTGTCGATGCGGGAATGCGGCAATTATGGCAAACAGGATATTTGCATAATCGTGTGCGGATGGTGGTGGGATCATTTTTAGTGAAAAACTTATTACAGCCTTGGCAAGCTGGTGAACGTTGGTTTTGGGATTGTTTAGTAGATGCCGATCTTGCCAATAATAGCGCGAGTTGGCAGTGGGTCGCTGGCAGTGGTGCGGATGCTGCACCTTATTTTCGAATTTTTAATCCCGTCACTCAAGGACAAAAGTTTGATCCTAATGGTGTTTATACCCGACATTATCTTCCCGAATTAACGCATTTACCCGATCGCTATTTATTTAATCCGTGGGAAGCACCTCAGAGTGTGTTAACACAAGCTGGAATTATTCTCGGAAAAAATTATCCTTACCCCCTTGTCGATTTAAAATCTTCCCGCGAAAAAGCCTTACAAGCTTACCAAAAAATTAAGTAGCCTGGAACGGAGCGTAGCGGAGATCCAGGAACCCCCAAAGTTAAAATCCCATATCTCAACATAAAATCAAAATTATATTATATTTTTATGTTTAATATAAACGCGGAGCAGGTAGCTTGGATCGAAGTTTTAAAATTTCATCGATCCTGGATCTCCGCTACGCTCCGTTCCAGGCTACGGCTACGCTCCGTTCCAGGCTACGGCTGCGCTCTGTTCCAGCCTACGTGGAATAATTCAGCCAGATGGGAATGACTCTTTGTAAATACTCCATGAATTTCCAGAGTCCCACGCGATATTCGCTATTGCCAAATTTATCGATGCATTTCTCAGGATAAGCAATGCCAACGCCAAATAATCCTGGAGCAAGAATTCCGCACGTTTCGTGATAGCGTAATGCGGGAAAGCCTGTAATTTCAAGCTGACGCGGTTTAAAACCCACGGCATAAATCACTTTGTCACACGGTGGTAAATGCTGTTGAATAGTTTGCGGAGAAGAATAGATTCGTTGAATATTTTCAGGTAGCTTGCCATCAATATGGGTGCGTGCCCACTCGGCGGTATCGCCTTTTAATCCGGTGTTGTCGAATAAAACACTGCCATTTAAGTTTACGGCATAACGCAATGGACTTTGATAAAAATTAATAATTTTTTTAACAGCAAATTCATGCAAAATTCTCAAGGCTAAAATGGCGGAATGTGATGAACCAAATACTGCCACAGTATCTGTTTTTTGCAGTTGTTGTGATAATTGTTGCTGATTAAATAAGGTTACCAAAGAAATTTCTGGAATAGCAGGATTATCTAACGAAATCGGATCAGCCCCCAGACTTAAAATAACATTTTTTGCTAAAAGCGTGGTATTGTCTAACTGAATATGCCAAAGACGATTTTCTAGAGCTAATCTTTTGACAAACGCATAATGATGAGGAATTGTTTTTAATAATGATTGAGTAATCGCCTGTAAGGGTGGATAGGCATCTCGTAAATGACAGGTCTGTTGTGGATTTAATGAAAATAAAGAATAATTTTTATCGAGATTATTAAATTCAAAGTGACGAGCAGCTTTTAAAAAATCAATAAATAAAGATACTTTGGTATTGCTTGGCACCTCACCCCACAAACGCCCAAAATCTCCTACTTGAAAATACGGATCTATCCACAGAATTTTTTCGGGATGAATATTATGATCCAATAATTGACCTACTGCCGCGATTCCCGCAGGTCCTGCACCAACAATCGCCCATTCGTATTCTGTCATTTAAATTTATTCCCTCATGCGAGCGTAAACTAGACATTAAAGCGAAAATGAACAATATCGCCGTCTTGCATAATATAATCCTTACCTTCTAAACGCCATTTGCCAGCCTCTTTAGCACCTTGTTCGCCTTGATATTGAATAAAATCCGCATAGGCAATGACTTCGGCACGAATAAACCCTTTCTCAAAATCTGTGTGAATTTTTCCTGCTGCATTGGGAGCGGTATTACCGATATTGATAGTCCAGGCACGGACTTCTTTAACGCCCGCCGTAAAAAATGTTTGTAAATTGAGTAAACGGTAAGCCGCACGGATCACGCGATCTAAACCAGGTTCAGTTAAATTCAAATCGCTTAGAAATATTTTTTTATCTTCCTCATTCAATTCGGCAATTTCGGCCTCAATTGCCGCACATACGCTCACCACTTCAGCTTGTTCAGTTTCTGCAATGTTTTTAACGATGTCTAGATAGGGATTATTTTCAAAACCGTCTTCATTAACATTGGCAATATATAAGGTGGGTTTTGTGGTTAATAAATGTAGAGGTTTTAATAAGGCGATTTCTTCTTCATTTAATTTTAGTGAGCGTAATGGTTGTGCGTTATTTAAATGATGTTTAGCTTTTTCTAAACAAGCCTTGAGCGCTAATTGTTCTTTATTTCCACTTTTGGCATGTTTAGCCGCTTTTAATAAAGATTTTTCAATCGAATCTAAATCCGCAAGACATAATTCAGTTTGAATAATTTCAATATCACGTTTAGGATCGACATGACCACTGACGTGAATAATATCGTCATTTTCAAAACAGCGAACGACATGGGCAATCGCATCGGTTTCGCGAATATTCGCTAAAAACTGATTGCCTAAGCCTTCGCCTTTGGAAGCGCCGGCGACTAATCCTGCAATATCAACAAATTCCATACTCGTTGGAATAATTTGTTGTGGTTTGACCAGTGCGCTAATTTTTTCTAAACGCGGATCGGGTACAGCCACCACCCCCACATTAGGATCAATGGTGCAAAAGGGATAGTTAGCCGCTTCAATGCCTGCTTGAGTTAATGCATTAAATAACGTGGATTTACCGACGTTCGGTAATCCGACAATGCCACATTGAATGCCCATGATAATAGCCCTTCTTAAATTTTAGAATGTAATTGTTGCATCGCGTGTTCGTGTTTACCTTGCACGAGTAATGGAATTAAGGGTTGTGCTAAGCTCATCGCGTCATAAATTTTTTCTTCTTCTGCTTTACTGGGTCGGCTTAAGACATAATCGATACCTGAATTTTTTTGAGTGGGTTTGCCAATGCCGATCCGCAGGCGATAAAAATGTGTTGAATGAAGTAAATCAATAATGTGGCGTAAACCATTATGTCCACCATGACCCCCATTGGGTTTAAAACGAATGATGCCGGGATCTAAATCTAATTCATCATGAACCACTAAAATGGCTTCAGGAGGAATTTTATAATAATGCGCAACAGCCAATACCGCTTGACCACTTAAATTCATAAAGGTATTTGGCATTAAGAGTAAACATTCTTGTTCTGCGATGATAGTTTTTGCGAGGAGCCCAAAAAATTTTTTTTCAGCATGGAAGGTGGTATGGTATTGATGAGCTAAATTATTTAAAAACCACCAACCTACATTGTGGCGTGTTGCTTCGTATTGAGGGCCTGGATTTCCCAAGCCCACAATTAAACGTGTTGGCGCCGACACTGAGCACCTTAAGCGTTAGGATCAGAAGGGGCAGCCGCTGCATCCGTAGATTCAGCTTTTTCAGCACGTGGTTTATGAATGGTTACCACAGGTAAATCGTTACCTTGATTGAGTGCTATAAACTCAACGCCTTTAGGTAAAGTTAAATCAGATAAATGCAGAATACGATCGAGTTCGAGGTTAGAGATATCGACTTCAATATATTCTGGTAAATCTGTTGCCAGACAGATGACATCGGCACTTGAAAGCATGTGCGAGACAATTCCGCCACCTTGCTTTACACCGGGTGCTACGTCTTCACCAGTGAAGTGCAAGGGTACTTGCATGGAAATTTTTTCTGTTGCTGAAATGCGTTGAAAATCCATGTGTAAAATACGAGGTTCGCTAGGATGACGCTGCAATGCTTTGAGCACAACTTTTTCTGCTTTACCATCGACGTGTAAATGCAAAATGCTGGAATATACCGCTTCACTTTCTAAGGCCTTAACCACTTTATTGTGTTCGAGGGTAATGTTATGTGGATTTTCAGTCCCACCATAAATAATTGCCGGCACTAAATTATTTAAACGACGCAGACGGCGGCTCGCACCTTTCCCCACATCTTGCCGGCTAGTTGCATGAAATTCGAATGCCTTTGCCATAATGTTTCTCCAAAATTAAGATTAATATTACTGCCAGCGCGACCACTGACAAAGCGCGCTATTATAACACCCGCAAAAGGCTAATCAAGAAACATTTCACTGACGGATTCTTCTTCGTTTACTCGACGAATGGTTTTAGCTAGCATCGTGCTTAAAGAGAGACAACGAATTTTAGGATGTTGCAGTGCCGCTTCCGATAGAGGAATGGTATCGGTTACCACTAATTCGTCTAAAGTTGATTGGCTTAAATTTTCGAGCGCTTTCCCTGATAATACTGGATGAGTAACATAAGCGGCGACACTGGCAGCGCCATGTTTTTTTAAGGCATCAGCAGCATGACACAAGGTTCCTGCCGTATCGACAATATCGTCGACCAATAAACAATTACGTCCTGCAACATCTCCGATAATATTCATGACAACGCTTTCATTGGCACGCGGACGACGTTTATCGATAATGGCAAGTTCGGTATTGTTTAACCGTTTAGCGATGGCTCGGGCACGCACGACGCCGCCAACATCGGGTGATACCACCAGTAAATCTTGATAATTTTTTTGCTTGATATCTTCAAACATCACCGGTGTGCCGTAAACGTTATCGACTGGCATATAAAAAAAACCTTGGATTTGATCGGCGTGTAAATCAACGGTGACCATGCGACTAATGCCTACCGATGCCATTAAATCTGCCACAATTTTTGCGCTAATTGGAACACGCGCTGAACGAATGCGGCGATCTTGCCGCGCATAGCCATAATAGGGAACCACGGCAGTGATGCGAGCAGCAGACGAGCGGCGTAATGCATCGGCCAATAACACGAGTTCCATTAAATTATCATTCGTGGGAGTACAGGTGGGTTGAATAATAAAAATGTCGTGTCCACGCACATTCACTAAAATTTCTATATCGATTTCACCATCACAAAAGCGATCAACGCGTGCTTTACCAACAGGGATTTGCAAATGATTTGCAATGGCTTGAGTGAGTTGTGGGTGGGCGTTGCCACCAAATACCATCATTTCTGGCACGGTATACCTCGTTTTTTTAATGGTGGCTGGGGTGCCAGGATTCGAACCTGGGTATGCAGGGATCAAAACCCTGTGCCTTACCGCTTGGCGACACCCCAATATTGAGACTTCACATTATAATGATTTCTTGCCATAAGCAAAGTCAAAAATTGGCGAAATTTGCAAACTTTCGACGATGACCGTTTTTAATGTTGCTGGTGCTTGCTTGACAACCTGTGTTGCTAAATCCAAATCCGTTGTGTGAGCAAATACCGTTGCACCAGAACCACTTAACATTGCATTCGGAATATGCGTAGTTAACCAGGTTAGTGCTTGCGCGACTGCTGGAAAATGTTGGCATACGACCTGTTGCATGTCGTTACGACCCTGCTTCGGCAGAGCGCGTATTTTGCAAGCAGTTGAGTCACGTGTCAATGAGGGATCGCGATAAATTTTTTGAGTTGAGATTTCTACGGCGGGGATCGCCAAAACAAAATAACGATGTGGCGTGGTAAACGCCGTTAATTTTTCCCCAATGCCTTCGACCCAAGCGGTTTGCGCGAAAATGAAAAATGGTACATCAGCGCCGAGTTCTAAACCTATTTTTTGTAATTCATCATGGGTTAATTTTAATTGCCACAGTTGGTTTAAGGCCACTAATGTGGTTGCAGCATTCGAACTGCCGCCACCCATACCACCACCAATGGGAATATTTTTAGTGAGGCGAATAAAAATTCCGCCGGTGATGTGAAAGCGTTGTTTTAATAATGCCGCAGCACGATAGATTAAATTTTGCGGATTCACCAAACTTGCAACATTCGACTCCACAATAATTTCATCGCTATCCCGTTTTTCAAAGTGCAAATCGTCGCATAAATTCACTAATTGAAAAACCGATTCCAGTAGATGATAGCCATCGGGTCGTTGCCCGAGAATATGTAAAAATAAATTTAATTTTGCCGGTGATTTTAATTCGATCATTAACTCATTGCCCATTGATGAATAATGAGTTTTACCCGGACATTACCATTATTTAAATTTATGCGACTGGGTAAATCCAAGCCTTTGACATGCGTGTAAGCTAAATATTGAATCATCCATCCATCTTGTTGCAAGGTTTGCAAATGACCAAATCGATCAAACTGTTGATCACCTGGATTTAACGGGGCTGGAATACCGCGCACCCAATACACTAAATTTGAAATGGGTAAATGCCAACCCATTTGTTCCGCTAATAATACTTCGGGTGAATCGGCGCGAAATGTTCCGCGATTATCTTTTAAATAAATTGCGCCGGGTTGGCCTTGGAGTAATACCGAATTTGCCCCTAAAGGACCTGCTAATTCAATGGTAAAACGGTTGTTTTGTTGTAACCAGGCGTAATTTGCATTAAATCCTTTATTATTCGGAGCCACCACACCCAATGCACCATTAATTCGCCAGGCTGTTAGCATTTGTAATTGGGCTTCGCGGGTAGCCCAGTCCATTGGTTGCTGAGTTTTTTCGGAAGAGGCGGGAATAATCGCACAAGCACTTAAACACAATGCCAGAATTAACGCTAAACCTAAACGCATGGTAATTTTCCTTTGCTGAATTATCGAGGATATTTTATTAGAGAAACATGCAGGCACACTTTAGTCAAGTTAAATTATTGTGTTATGCTGCGCTTTTTTTATCATGGGTAAAAGGTAGTAAGATTTTGTCATTAGCAATATTTGATTTGGATGATACCTTGATTCAAGGGTCATCTGATTTTTGGTGGGAACAATTTTTAGTAGAGCGCGGTGTACTAAACGCGAACGATTACAACGAAGCTCACGCTTATTTTCAACAAGAATATCTGGCGGGGCGGTTGGATATTTTTCAGCGCCAAGCGTATTTTTTAAATTCGCTGAAAGGGGTGGAGTACTCGCACTTAATCGCTTGGCGTGATGAATTTATGCAAGAGTATTTGCCTCGTATCACTTTGAAAAAAGCGCATGATTTATTAAATTATCACCGCGAACAAAATCATACCTTGTTGATTATTACGGCCGCCAATCGATTTATTACCGAGCCCATTGCTCAGCATTATCACGTTGAACATTTAATTGCAGTAGATGCTGTGGTGAATCATCAAGGGTTCAGTGGAGAAATTATCGGTGTTCCGAGTTTTCGTGAAGGTAAAGTCACGCGCTTGCAGAAATGGTTAACGGAGTATCCGCACCTCACACTGACGAATAGCTATTTTTATTCCGATTCGATTAACGATTTACCTTTATTGGAATTAGTAACCCATCCTGTGGTAGTCGATCCGGAGGAAAAATTGGATTTAATTGCGCAGTTGCGGGAATGGAAAAAAATCAGTTTGCGAGGGGTATAATCTTCGTTTCTGGAAAAATGGGGGAGTTTTATCTTAGTGCGAAACTCCTATTGTAGTTAATTCGAACATACAATCCTACAACTTTTCTAGATAATTGCCAGTTTCTTTGTGCGAGATATCTCAAAGAAGTATCAGAAGTAGTGGGAAAAAATTTTCAGGATATCGAGTTGTTTGGCTGGCAAAATACCATAACCTACTAATATTTTATCAATATTCCTTTTTGAATGGCTTCAAGACCTATATAGGGGCGGCAAAAATTGCTCAGCAGTTGCTATTTTTATTGAAGGGAGTTTGTTAAAGTTACCTTGCCACTTCAAGGAAGGGTAAGGAAACACCTCCAGCAATGGAGAGCGATACAAGGATTGTGAGGCAAGGAAGCGATTTTGGAATAAGGATGTTCTAAAATCAATTGTAATAAAGCACTCTTGCTGTAAAAACCCGCTCACACACAGAGCGGGTTTTTTTATGAGTAATATTTTTCGTTTATTTGATCCTCATTTTTGTATACACTTGCCTCGTTATTGGCTGATTAACAGGTATCATGAATGAGTTTTTGGGTTATTGGCTTAAGTCATAAAACTGCGCCCGTGGCGATTCGCGAACGTGCTGCTATTTTGCCTCACGTTTGCCATAGCGCACTCCAGGAATTCATGTCGATCCCCACTGTCGAAGAAGCCATAATTTTATCGACCTGCAATCGCACCGAATTTTATTTTTATACAGCAGGTCATGTTACCCAAGTTATTACTTGGTTGCAGCATTATCTCCAATTACCTCATCAATTTTTAAGTACCTATTGTTATCAATATCAAGATGCAGAAGCCATCGAGCATCTGATTGCAGTGGCCAGTGGTTTAGATTCAATGGTAATGGGTGAACCGCAAGTACTAGGACAATTCAAAGAGGCCTATCAATGCGCAGTTGAGACCGGCACAGTAGGTTCGCAATTAAATCATTTAATGCAATTTATTTTCAGCGTGAGTAAACATATTCGTTCGGAAACAGATATTGGAAAACGTTCAGTGTCCGTGGCTTCTGTGGCGATGGATGTGATTAAAGAGTGGTATTCTGATCTGAGTGAACTCGAAGTCTTATTAATCGGCTCTGGAAATACGATTGCCACAACAGCCCGTTATTTTCATGATCATCAGGTAAAAGCGCTCACGATTGCTAATCGCACCACCGATCATGCGCATGTCTTGGCAAATGCGGTAAACGCACGGGTGATCAGTATTAACGAAATTCCCTGGCAAGTAAAACAGCATGATTTAATTGTCAGTGCTACTGCGTGTCCGTATCCTATTTTAACCCACGACATCATGGCAACTGTGGGTGCTACTTCTCAACGTCAACAGGTTTTAATGGATTTAGCGGTGCCGCGCGATATTGAAGAATCAGTAGCGCAATTACCCAATATCAAATTATTCTGCTTAGATGATTTACAACAACGTATCCAAGAAAATAAACTTTCTCGCGAACACGCCGCCAATATTGCCAAAGAAATTATTCAACAGCGTGTGCAAGAATATCTGGAGTGGAATCGCTCTCTAGAAACAGTGGCCACCATCCGTGCTTATCGTCAACGCTTAGAAACTCTACGCGATCGTGAGATTGAACAAGCCTTGCGTCTAATTGCGCAGGGTAAAAATTCAGAAAATATTATTCGTAATCTGGCGTATAATTTAACGAATAAATTTTTACACACTCCCACAACACGTTTGCGGGATTCGGAACAATTAGGCGAAATGAATTTACTGGCTGCCGCCAGTCATTTATTTGATTTAGACACCACCACTCATTAGTTACATTATCATGAAACCCAGTATCCAATTACGTTTAGAACAATTACTCGATCGTCATCAAGAACTCAGTGCACATTTAAGTGATGCCGAGGTTATTCAAGATCAACAGCGTTTTCGTGAACTCTCGAAAGAATACGCGCAACTTGATCCCATCGTTGATACTTTCCAACGTTATCAACGCACGCAAGTAATAATCAGCGAAAATAAATTGCTGGGAGAAGAAGCCGAGCCAGAAATTCAGCAATTAGCAGCCGAAGAATTACCTGTTTTAGAGGCCGAACTGGAAAAATTAGAAATTCAATTACAATATTTTTTATTACCCAAAGATCCTAACGATGAACGCGGGGTGTTTTTAGAAATACGTGCCGGGGCCGGTGGCGATGAAGCATCGATTTTTGTCGGCGATTTATTTCGCATGTATTCGCGTTATGCGGAAAGCCAACGTTGGCAAGTGGAAATTTTGAGTAGTAGTGCAGGTGAGCATGGTGGTTATAAAGAAATTATCGCACGCGTAGAAGGTAAAGGAGTTTATTCGCATTTAAAATTTGAATCTGGCGCGCATCGCGTGCAACGTGTGCCGGCCACGGAATCTCAAGGACGTATTCATACCTCAACTTGTACGGTGGCCGTGTTACCTGAAATTGAAGAAATCGAAGCAATTGATCTAAATCCTAAAGATCTACGAATTGATACGTATCGTGCTTCGGGTGCAGGCGGTCAGCACGTTAATAAAACAGACTCCGCCATTCGCATCACTCATTTACCCACTGGAATTGTGGTAGAGTGCCAAGACGAACGCTCTCAACACAAAAACCGTGCGCGAGCGATGTCTTTGTTACAAGCGAAATTACTCAATCAAGAACAAACGAAGCAACGCCAAGAGCAAGCAGAAAAACGCCGCGATTTAGTGGGCACTGGCGATCGTTCAGAACGCATTCGAACCTATAATTATCCGCAAGGTCGCGTGACTGATCATCGCATTAATTTAACCTTATACAAATTACCTGCAATTGTTGAAGGCGATTTAGATGCGATTATTGAACCCTTAATGCACGAACATCAAGCTGATTTACTGGCTGAATTTGATAACGAATGAGTAACACCATCCAAATCCTATTAACTAAACTTACGCAACAATTTTTAGCCATCTCAACCTCACCCCAACTCGATGCCGAATTGTTACTGAGTGCAGCTTGTCAAAGTGATCGGCTTTTTTTATATCGTTCACCTGAATATGAATTAACGGCGTTGCAATATGAAATGTTGATGCGATTAGCAACACAACGTAGTCAGGGTATACCTATTGCTTATTTATTAAAAAAACAAGAATTTTGGTCAATGCCATTGATGGTTAACCCTCAGGTACTCATTCCTCGCGCCGATACAGAAGTTTTAGTAGAAACAGTATTAGCAACCTTAGAAAAAAATCAAGCGCTCACCCTCTTAGATGCGGGGACAGGCAGTGGTGCTATAGCCCTCAGTTTAGCAAAAGAATGTAAAGAATGGACGGTTTTCGCCAGCGATAAATATCGTGCGGCCATCAACATTGCGAAATTCAATGCCACACAGCAAGCATTATCCAATAGTTATTTTTTGGCGATGGATTGGTTAACCGCATTGGCTTTGAATTCATTGGATGCTTTAATCAGTAATCCTCCTTATATCGCTGCTGATGATCCTCATTTAGCCCAATTAACGCATGAGCCTTTGCAAGCTTTAGTCGCTGAAAATCATGGGTATGCCGATTTAATCACTTTAATCAATAGCGCAAAATATTATTTAAAAAACTCCGCTTGGATATTTCTCGAACATGGCTATAATCAAGCACAACAGGTATATGAGTTATTAAAGGCAGCAGGTTATCAACACATTCAACAGCAAGTTGATTTGCAAGGTATCGTGCGAGTTACTTATGGGCAATGGCTAGGATAAATTATTGCAATGAAAGAACAATCACGCACTGTTCAATTACCGCGTCATCTCGTGCAAGCAATATTTACTGATATTCAAACTCGGGCTAATGCCTATGGTTATCTGACTGTTGCCAATCATCATTGGCAACGCGTGATGCCACTCGCAATCCCTTCATTAGAAAAAATTACCCGAGAATTATGGCTTAATACACTGGCACCCGAAGAAAAAACACGAGCAATTTATTTTGCTAGGCAACATCACGAAACACTTTCTCCCAACCTCATCTCGCAGTTATTGGCGCTGGACTTAAGCTATATTTTTATGGTCGATGTTTCTATGCGAGGTGTGTTAGAGCTGTATGGATTTGAATTAGCTACCCAAGAATGGTGTGCTTGTTCCTTAGTCGAAGAATGAAATTTTGCCCGCAATTTTTTTTCTAAGCAAAATGGTGCAAATTAAATGATTTTAGTATAAATTAGCTTTTTATCAATCAGGACTGTAATGATTACGTCTTAACCTGGTGGGAGAAACCAAATGCCTGCGAAACCAAAATCCGCAACGAAAACTAAGACGAATAAAAAAACTGCAAGCGTAAAAGCCAAAAAAGCCACTCCAACCGTTAAAAAAACGGCTGCTAAAAAAGTGGTAAGCAAGAAAACCACGGCAAGCGCAAAAAAAACCGTTAAGAAAGCCACGGCGCCAAAAAAATCGACAGTTACTAAAAAAGCAACTTCGTCAAAAGTAACCAAAGTAGCTGCAAAAAAATCCGCTAAACCTGCTGTGAAAAAAACAACGCCATCAACGGCTAAAGCCGCGACAACTCAGTCGACAAAAGTCGCTGCCAAAGCAAAAGCAAAACCAACCCCTGTTACTGCAAAAAAGGCGCCCGCAAAAAAAGCGCCAGCAAAAAAAGTAGTCACCACCGTTACGAGTAAAAAAGCAGCCGTAAAACCTGCTAAACCTCAGGCGGTGACCACCAAAGCTGCTGCGGTAACAACGATGAAAAAAGGGAAAAGTCCATTGAAAAACGAAACTCAAGCACATGATGAAAAAGTCAATAATGTTACTAATCTTTCTACCTCAGCGCGTGGCTCGGCGGTAGGACCCATTGATTTTGATCCTTATCCGTTACAGGACGGGGAAGAATATATGAACGAAGCGCAATTATTGCATTTTCAAAATATTTTACGCCGTTGGAAACAAGAACTTTTAGAAGAAGTCGATCGCACTGTGCTGCATTTGAAAGACGATGCTGCCAATTATCCCGATCCTAACGATCGCGCTACCCAAGAAGAAGAGTTTAGTCTCGAATTGCGTACGCGCGATCGCGAACGTAAACTCATCAAAAAAATTGATGAGACGCTCGGTTTAATTGAGCGTGAAGAATATGGTTATTGCGAAATGTGTGGAGTAGAAATTGGTATTCGCCGTTTAGAAGCGCGTCCTACTGCTACATTATGTATTGATTGTAAAACCCTAGAAGAAATTCGCGAAAAGCAATTAGCGAGTTAAGCGATGAATATTCTTGAAGCCATAAAAGGGCGCGCCTCATGTCGCGCCTTTTTAGCAAAGCCTGTTGATCGAGAAATTATTCACGCCATTTTGGAGGCTGCGCGTTTTGCACCTTCAGGTACGAATACTCAACCTTGGCAAGTAGCGGTTGTAACCGAGGGCGCTTTGCAGCGAGTGAGTGCCGCCATCTTGCAAGCGCATCAACAGCAAACCATGAACCCCGATTATCAATATTATCCTCGTGAATGGTTCGACCCTTACAAATCGCGACGTTTTGCTTGCGGAATGGCGCTGTATGGCGCGCTTAATATCCAACGTGACGATAAACTGCGTCGTCAACAAGTTTGGGAATTAAACTATCAATTTTTTGGTGCGCCCGTCGGATTATTTATTTTTATCGATAAACGTTTAGCCACCGGATCGTTTATGGATACTGGCATGTTTATTCAAACGATTATGTTAGCCGCGCGAGAATTTGGTTTGGAAACGTGTCCGCAAGCGGCATTGGCTGAATATCCAGATGTTGTTCGTCAACAATTGCAATTAGACGATAACACGATTATTTTATGTGGAATGGCGTTGGGATATCCTGATCGTGCGCATGCTATTAATCAATATCGTACCCAACGCGAAGAAGTTGATCATTTCACGCTCTGGTATAGCGAATAATTTTATTGTAATAACGCTAATGATTCTTCACACCATTTTAAGCGCGCTTCAAATTGTGCTTCACTGGCATTTAAGGTAATTAACCAATAGGTTAATTCGCTTTGATTATTTTGTTCCTTTTGGGCTTGTTGTTTAATGGCATGTAAACGTCTTAATAACTGTTGTAATCGCTCACGTTCTTGTAAAAGATGTTGAGTATTTAAATTTTGCTGAGCATGATGCCCAAAAAATAATTTTAATAACAACTCGTCACGTTGCGGGCTGATCTCGCTGTGCGTGGATAACCAATGGTGTAATTCTGCTTTGCCAAATTCAGTAATGGTATACACTTTACGTTGACGTTTACCACTGGATTGATCTAATTCGCAGGTGACCATTTTTTCTGTGATTAGTTGATTTAAAATGGGATAGAGCTGGCCATTACTTTCAGACCAAAAAAAACTATTGTATTTTTCGATCATTTTTTTTATGTCATAACCAGACATCGGCTGATGGGATAGTAATCCTAAAATTGCATAACGCGTTTTATTGACACGTGCCATGGATACAACCTTATTTTTTTTTATGAAGTCTTTAGAATAAAGCGATTATCAGTAACTGTCAAAAATTTAAGCATGTATTATTAAAAAAAACCGTGTTATTTTTAATTTAAAGCATAAATTTTACTAAACGCTCGCTTGTTTTTGAGTGAATTAAAAAAAACTAAAAAATAAAATGGAAAACCAATAGGTTTTCTAGAGTGTTGTTAACGCTAACTTATTTTTATTTTCAATTACGATTTTGCAGGAAAAAAATTTTATTTCTCTGGTAATGACTCCAAAAAAAGTACTTGTAGTCAGTTTTAATGACAGGATCTCATTCATCAATGTATCGCGTGGGATCGGGTTGATTGGCTTGTTGAAATCCATTGCGGCGTAGTACGCAAGAATCGCAACGACCACAGGCGCGTCCCTGATCATCCGCACGATAACAACTGACAGTTAAACTATAATCTACTTGATGTTGTAAACCTAATAAAATAGTTTGTGCTTTTGTGAGATGAATTAATGGGGTGTGAATCGTTAGTTTATTTCCTTCGATAGCATTTTTTGTGGCAAGGTTTGCCATGTTTTGCACGGCTGCAATATATTCAGGGCGACAATCGGGATAGCCAGAATAATCGATAGCGCTCACTCCAATAAAAATATCATTCGCGCCAATAACTTCTGCATAAGCCAGCGCAATACTAAAAAAAATGGTGTTGCGAGCGGGAACATAAGTGTTGGGAATGGTTTGACTGCCGCTAAAATCCTCTACCTTGATGGTTTGATCGGTTAAGGCTGAGCCGCCAAATTGTCCTAAATCTAATTTGAATACGCGATGTTCATTAATTTTATAAGCGGCCGCAATACGTTCTGCTGCAAGAAATTCACTGCGATGGCGCTGATTATAATCAAAGGTTAAGGTATAACAATCAAAACCCTGATGATTTGCTAGAGCTAAGCACGTTGTGGAATCAAGACCACCAGAAAAAATAATTACCGCTTTTTTATTTATCATGGTTTTACCTCAATCAAAGAGTTTAAACAGGCGCTTAGACTAAGGTGTTTACAGCAAAAATGCAAAAATTCTATAACACTTTCTAATGAATATATGGGATAACAAGATTGGAGACTTTGAACAGGCTCTTAATCAGGAGTTTCGCACTGGTGCGAAACTCCTGTTAATGATGAGTAGCCTTTCAAGATGCTTATCGCATCTTGAAAGGCCCTAGATATATGATGACTGAGATCTTTCATGAAAACCAAAATATCAACTCGCTCGGGATTTGGCATCCCAAGAGAGCAAGAACTGTTTTTAGCACACCGCAGGTTCTTCAGCAGTGGATAAGTCTAAGGCTTGATTGAAATGATAGCGAGGATATTCCTGCTTAATTTCTTGCAAATATTGACGAAAATCATGCAGGCTTTGCGAATAATGATCATCAAACATTAATAGAAGATCGCCCGGAATAAAAATATCATCATCACCAATCGCTTGATATAAACGTGTAATTTTATCGCGGATCATCGAGTGAAACATTTCATACCATCCTACTTTTGGTAATTGCGTGTCATGTTCGAAAGCACCGCTCATGTAATGTTTGACTGCGTTATTAATTACCTCTTGTTGGCTCATCGGCATAATCGGAGGACGTTCGCAGGGAAAGGGATTATTAAATAATTCTTGTTGAGTTAATGCGAGTTGCGCAATATACCCAGCAATTAAAGGTGATAATAAAATACCGTCGCGATACGTTCCAGAGGCTAATATTAAATTTTCCATGCTGGTGGCGCCAAAAGTTGGAAACGTATCAAAAGGAACAGGACGATTGCCGACTTGAATTTTCACAATCTGACTTAAATGATAATCCTGATTAATTTGTTGGAGTAGACATTGTAATAAGAAATGTAATTGCGCGGGTTTGGGTAAAAACGCCGGGCAACTGGCAACATTATTGGTACTGCCTAAATATAACAAAGTATCACTGCGCGGTACCACATGCAGTCCACAAGCAAATGATCGGTTAGGCGTGCGGATCACGTGTTGAATATCGACTTTGGGTAATGATAATAATAATGAAATTCCTACACCGTAAAATAAACGTGGCACTCGTGATTTTAATACAGGAATTTGATCGATTAATGTTTGAGTAAATGCACCCGCCGCAAAAATATATTGATTACCGCTATAACGATTACCTTGAAAATCTTCTACCGCAGTGATCTGATAATGTTGATGATGAACTTTAGCGATTTTTTGATTGAAATAATGAATGTTAGGATGTTGGCTAATAATTGTGTGTAAATTATTCATTAACTCATGCGCATCGATCGAATTTTCATTGGGGAGATAAACTGCATTAAAAGGTCGGCTATCAGTAACCGGATTTATTCCCGGGATCGCATCAGCTTTCATAGTTTGATAAGGTTCTCGATACTGATTTAGTAGTTGGATCATCGCATCGTAATTGTCGTTATCGAGTAAACCTGATTTAGCATTTAGCATTACAAACGTACCATGGCGTACGGTTTGAGGCTGAGCTAAATGATGGTTGAGACGATCGAGCCATTTTCCCCAGAGACGTTGGGCTTGTAAGGAAAGTTGAAATTTTTCATGTTGTGGGCGATAGCGCGTACACAGCGCGCTGACTTCACCAAAACATCCGAGCATAGCACCCGCAGCTTGCGTGGCGGAGCCTTCGTAATTGTCGGGGCCAATCATCGCAATGTGCAAATTCGAGTTTTGCGAAATTAATTCAAACGCAATCGAATGTGCGATAACGCCATTTCCCACGATAATAAAGTCAAAATGATTCATCTTAGCCATCCTTTAAAGATAAATTGGCTAACATGGTTTGGCAATCTGTTGCAGACTCTTGGGGATGTAGTCTTGCCAACAGTATACCCAAAATTTGTGCTTAAGCGAAAGCTTAATCCGATTTTTTTTCGGGGGATTCGTAATCCGGTTGCGACTCGGGTTGTGCCAGGATAAATGGTTCTAAAGATAAACAATGTTGATAAATGGCTTGAATGCGTGGATAGGGGGTCATGTCCACCTTAAATCGCTCGGCATTGTACACTTGAGGAATGAGGCAAATATCGGCAACCGTGGGTTCATCGCCATAGCAACAGTATCCAGCAGGGTGTTTGTTCAATAGTGTTTCTAAACTGCTGAAACCAAGCTCAATCCAATGGTGATACCAGGTATTTTTTTGTGCTGGGGATAAGGTTAATTCTTCACTGAGATAATTTAATACACGAAGATTATTTAAAGGATGAATATCGCAGGCAATAAGCTGGCTATAATTGCGCACGAGGGCGCGTGCAGCAGGAGTGTTGGGGTAGAGTGAAGGTTTAGGATAGCATTCTTCTAAATATTCAATAATCGCAAGCGATTGACTAATCACAGTACCTTCATCCACCAGCGTTGGGATCAAGGCCTGCGGATTTAACTCGATAAACGCCTGAGTATGTTGCTGGCCGCCGTTTTTAGTCAAATGAATGCACCGCAATTCATACGGAATTTTTTTCAACTCGAGCGAAATTCGCACACGATAACTAGCACTTGAGCGATAGTAACTATAGAGTTTTAACATAGCCAAGCCCCTCTCTTTTCCGCTTTAATAGCAGTTTAAATGGTTGATTTTAGTGACGTAATTAAGAATCAGGAAAACATAAGCGGTGAGAATGATAACAAAATTATTGCAAATGAGCGCAAAATTTTTGTGCCTACTAGATAAGCGTACAGAAGAGTTTGGTGCGCAAATGGTTACGTTTGGCATCTTTGGCGTAATTAATTATCCCTTGTTTTACATTTTATGGCCTCATCTGGCACCGCATGACTACACTAATTTTCTAATTCGCATTGTGGCAGCCTTGGTTTGCGTGCCTTTAATTTTTAAAGATTATTGGCCTCTTGCTCTCAAGCGTTATCAATCTTTGTATTGGTACTTGGTATTATTGTACTGTTTACCTTTTTTCATAACATTTATGCTCCTAAAAAATTTCACGTCAGCCACTTGGCTTACGAATGTTATGGTGGGTTTATTTATTTTAATCATGTTGGTTGATTGGGTAAGCGCCATTGTATTACTCGCAATAGGCGTGATCCTAGGCGTTTTTGCCTATCATCTTACGCAAAATCCTCATTTTTATTCTTGGGATGATTATATCGGACCAGTGTCGAGTTATTTATTTGCTATTTTAATCGGGGTTATTTTTTCGCGAAATAAAGAAAAACTACAGCGCGAAAAATTACAAGCGATGTCCGCTTTAGGCAGTCGAGTTGCGCATGAGTTAAGAACACCGTTATTAGCAATTAAAGCAAATTCTGTTGGCGGAGCGCGCTATTTGCCTAAATTATATCAAGGGTATTTAAAAGCAAAAGAAGCACAGCTCATTGTGCCTGAGATACGTGAAGATCGTTTGCAATTATTAGATGGCTTGTTGAATAACATTACCGATGAAGTGAATTATGCAAACACGATTATCGATATGCTCCTAGTGAATGTGCAAAGTCGTCACCCTACACGTGTTGACACAAACACTGAAAATTCTATTCAAGATTGCTTACAAGAAGCCTTAAGGCGTTTTCCATTTGTGAGCGAAGCGGAACGTAAGAAAGTGGTTTTGCGAACAGATTACGATTTTAACTTTAATGGCTCTAGAATTTTATTTGTTCACGTTATTTTTAATTTATTAAAAAATGCTATTTATTTCCTTACCAAAGCAGGTAAGGGTGAAATCTTGATTTGGGCACAAGCAGGCAAACGCGCCGATGAACTACATTTTAAAGATACTTCCGTTGGAATTGCACCGGAAGAATTATCGAAACTTTTTAGTTTATTTTATTCAACTACACCCAATGGTACTGGCATCGGTTTATCCTTTTGTAAAACCGCCATGCATTCTTTGGGCGGAGGTATTCAATGTCGTTCAGAGTTAGGAGAATATACTGAGTTTATTTTATCGTTTCCACGTAAAACTCGCGATCTTAACTTAGGGCGAATTGAAAATTATCAGCCACAGCAGGTGTAAAGTTTTTAAAAATAATTCTTCTTGATTTATTTTTAGAATAAGCTTGCAATAGCAATAAACTCGGTTTATGGTAACTCAGTTTAGATGCGGCGATAATGAAAATAACGTTCGATTATTTACATTTAATTTATAAAAGGGATTGTAACTCTATGAAAAACACCTATATACCAGCTTGTTATTTTCCGTCAACCATTGTCTTTGTTGATGATAACCAAGGATATTTAAACAGCTTAAGCTTAATCTTGGAAGATAATTTATCCTATAGCATGTTTGAATCGCCCAAGTTGGCATTGGCGGCTATTCAAGCGCGCCAAGGTTCTAGTCATATTGCAGAAAAAGTATTAAAACGCGATGAAACGGAATTTGATTGCCCAATCAGCGGACATACTTTGCATTTAAATTTAAATGCCATTTACCAAGAGGTCTATAATCCTAAACGTTTTGCTGAAATTTCGGTAGTGGTTGCTGACTATGCCATGCCACAAATGAATGGTTTGGAGTATTTCAAAGAAATTCATCATTTACCGGTGCAAAAAATCATGCTAACCGGGCAAGCAGATGAATCGATTGCTGTCCAAGCCTTTAACGATGGCATTATCGATAAATTTATTTTGAAAAGTCATCCAGAAGTTGGCGAGTTATTAAATCACACGATTAGTGAATTACAATATAAATATTTCCAACTTTTCACGGAAAGTGTCGTGAATTCATTAACAGCAGAAGCGGCGTGCTGCTTAAACGATCCGTTCTTTGCCGAATTTTTTCAACGTATCATCCGCGATCGTAAAATCGTTGAATATTATCTCGCTCAAGCACCTGGTACTTTTTTATTATTAGACTCTCAAGGCCATGTTTCTTGGTTAATTGTAAAAACTGCTGCCGATCTACAAATGTATAAAGAATTAGCCACGGAATACAGTGCACCGAGCAGCGTTATCGAAGATTTAAATCATGCCCGTAAATTCCCTCATTTTTGGAATCCACGCCATTTTTATAATGTGACAGGTCATGCCTGGGAAACTTTTATGATCGATGCCACTAAATTGCAAGGTCAAAAACAAGATTATTATTACGCGATTGTAAACGATCAACCGGCAAGCGATGTCGATCCTAGCCGCATCACTTCTTACGCCGAATTTTTAACGAACTATTAATGGCGTGGTGGCAAAAATCGCTCTGCCAATTGCTATTTTGGCTGGGAGCAGGAATTAATATCGTACAGGCATCACCGCAACAAACGGTTGCTGAAATAGTGGATCACTATCAGCAACCGTTTTTAGGTGTTGTTGTTCAAGATATTACTTCAAAACAAACGTTGGTTAATTTGAATGGCTTTCATTTATTTCAACCTGCCAGTAATTTAAAAATTTTAACCGCTACAGCGGCATTAATCAGCCTTGGCGATCACTATCGATTCCATACTCAATTATTATCCAGTATTGCTATTAATGCTCAGAGTCTTAAGCAGTCTGTTTTTAGCGGTGACATTATTTTAAAATTCGATGGCGATCCGTCGTTAACTCGCGAAAATATTTATCAACTCTTGGTTGAATTAAAAAATCATACTATTCAAGGTAATTTTTATATTCAGACCGATCGTTTTGGCTCAAAGGGCTATGGTCCCGGTTGGATGTGGGATGATGAAAACAGTTGCTTTTCTGCTCCTGTTTCTAGTGTGATTATCGATCGAAATTGTTTTCCACTCACGTTAAAAGCTGGCGTAAACGCACCTACCATTAATGAATTTCGTTATCAATCGTATTTTAAATTTAGTAATCAGGTACAAATGGTTTCCACTCACGATGCGCTCTGTCCTTTGGATCTATCAGCAACCCGCAATAATGAATATACTCTTAGCGGTTGTATGTCTCCAAAGCCCAACGAAATGGGTTTAGATATCGCGATAAAAAATCCTGCATTATTTGCAACCCAATTGGTGCGTGATGATTTAATTAAATTACATATTAATTTAACTGGAAAAATCATTAATCAATCTGTTAATCGCCCACTCTATTTATTCAAAGAACATGATTCTGCGCCATTAATGGATTTAATTACCACAATGCTAAAAAAGTCCGATAATTTATACGCCGATAGTTTATTAAAAACCTTAGGGGCAAATTATTTTCATACCTCGGGTACTTGGGAAAATGGCGTGCTTGCAGTTAAGAAAATCTTAAGCAAAAATATCGGCTTGGATTTCAAACACATTGCAATGTATGATGGCGCAGGTGGTTCACGTTACGATTTAATTTCGCCCGCCGATTTAATTCGAGTATTGGAATTTGCTTATCATAATTTAAATCAACATAATGAATTTATCGATGCCTTACCCATCAGTGGCATGGATGGCACTTTGCGAGGGCGCATGCAATCTCCCGAAATTCGTTCGCGGGTAAAGGCCAAAACCGGAACGATGAAAGGGGTGTCAAATTTATCGGGTTATGTTTTCACTCACAATAATCATGTCTTAGTATTTTCTATTATGATTAATAATTTTGTCGGTAAAACTGCTCCCATGCGTGCGCTGGAAGATCGTTTATGTCGCTTAATGGTACAGTGGTAACAGTATCAATTTTGAAAATGACTTACTAACAAACTCCCCAGCGTTTGACAGCAGGAGAGCAATGATTATTTCCGCTGAAAAGATATATCATTTTAGCTGTTGATGTTGGCACTGCCATGATAGCGATATTTATTCATGTGTTGTTGTAAATTTTGAATTTCTTCAGCATTTAAGCGGGGTCCAAATTTCATGACGACTTTACTTGCCGCAAGCGAGGCAATATCACCGGCTTGTTCACAAGTAAAACCACTATTTATCGCATATAAAAATGCTCCCGCATACACATCGCCAGCGCCGGTGGTATCGATAGGGGTTGTTTGATAAGCAGCCACCTCAATAAATGCTTGACCATCAAAAACAATCGATCCTTTATAACTATTGGTGATGACAAATTGCTGCGAAAAATCCAGTAAGACTTTTTTAGCAAGATCAATCGAGGATTGATGAGTAAAAATCATGGCTTCATCGGCATTACAAAATAATAAATCCACACCAATTTCAAATAATTGATTAAATTGATCGCGAAAATAACGACACATATTAGGATCGGATAAGGTTAAGGCAATGCGAGTATGATGCTGTTTAGCAATTAATGCCGCTTCAATGACGGCTTCCCAAGCACTGGGTGAAGCCGTTAAATATCCTTCGATATATAAATAATTGGCATTTTTAATGGCGTCTCTATTTAAATCTTCTCGAGAGAATTGTTCGGTAATTCCAAGAAAAGTACTCATGCTGCGTTCAGCATCGGGAGTAATTAATGCTAAACATTTTCCAGTCACGCCTTTGGGTCGAGTATGATCTTGCCAATTGTGATGGACACCTTTTTCTTGTAAATCTTGAATATAAAAATTACCCGCATCATCATTGGCCACGCGGCAAGAATAAAAAACTCGATTGCCTAATTGTTGAATTAATACTGCAGTGTTGGCAGCTGAGCCTCCACAAGCTTTAACATGCTTAATCCCATCTAATTCTTCTAACAAATAGCGCTCGCGATCGCTATCGATTAATGTCATCACGCCTTTTTCAATTTGCGCGCGCTCTAAGGTGAGATCGGTAATTTCAAATTCTAAATCGAGTAGAGCATTACCTAATACACAAGCATCATATTGATTCATGAAATTAGTTCCTTATAGTTTTGCCATTTCAGCAAAAGTCGTCTCAGCAGCATCGAGGGTATCTAAAATATTTTGTTCGCTATGAATACAAGACATAAAACCCACCTCAAAAGCCGATGGTGCAAAATAAAAACCCTTTTTAATCATGCTGTGAAAGAAATAGCGGTAATGATTAATATTACAGGCCTGCACATGATCAAACGTATTAATCACAGAGTTATCTGTGAAAAATAAACCAAACATACTGCCGATTTGCGTGCATTGAAAAGGGATATCAAAATATTGCGCGCGTTGCATTAAACCATCGGTTAACTGAATGGTTTTATTTTCTAACTCGGTAAAGAAACCGTTGCGGCTGATTATTTCCAAGGTTTTTAAACCTGCCGTCATCGCCAAGGGATTACCGGATAAGGTACCGGCTTGATAAACAGCACCCAGTGGGGCAAGAGAATCCATGATTTCGCGACGACCACCCACCGCACCCACGGGCATCCCTCCACCAATGACTTTGGCAAATAAGGATAAATCAGGTCGCACATTAAAACGGTGTTGTGCGCCGCCTAATCCTACGCGAAAACCAGTCATCACTTCATCAAAAACGAGTACGCTGGAATAGTGATCACATAATTCGCGCAAGCCTTCTAAAAATCCAGGAACAGGTAAAACACAATTCATATTGCCTGCCACGGGTTCAACTAATACAGCCGCAATATCGTTGCCATAGTGTTCAAATAATTTAGTCACCGTGGTTAAATCATTAAAATTAGCCAGCAACGTGTCTTCGGTAACACCGTTTGGAACGCCGGCAGAATTCGGCACGCCAAAGGTTAATGCTCCTGAACCCGCTTTTACTAATAAAGCATCGGCATGTCCGTGATAACAGCCAATAAACTTAATAATTTTATTACGCCCCGTATAACCACGTGCTAAACGAATGGCAGTCATTGCAGCTTCGGTACCCGAATTAATCATGCGAATTTTTTCAACGCTTGGGATCAACTCAACGATTTTTTCAGCCAAGCGAATTTCAAGTTCAGTGGGAGCGCCAAAACTGGTACCTGAATGAATGGTGGTAATCATAGCATCGACTACTTCAGGGTGAGCATGACCTAAAATTAACGGGCCCCACGAAGCCACATAATCGAGATAACGGTTATTATCTACGTCGACTAAAAAAGCGCCTTCACCATGGTTGATGAAAATAGGATTGCCGCCTACACCGCCAAATGCACGCACGGGCGAATTGACGCCAGCAGGGATAACTTCACAGGCTTTTCGATATAATTCGATAGATTTTTCAAACACGATGGTCTTGCCTCTTACTTACAAAAAGCCAACTATAGGCTAAAAAAGTAGAGAGTCCAAGTGCTTTTTTGACCCAGAATTAATAGACAAACGCGCTTAGAGTCTGTTCAAAAACGCCCATCTAGGTCATAAATTACTGATATTCTCTACTCCGGTGCGCAAAAATCAACGTTTTCTAACCCAAGTTTGGAGATTTTGCACAGGCTCTTAGCGGGCGTTGAGGTGCGGCTACCTCGCTAAAACCAGACAAGGTTTCCTAATAATGGTTTCCATGATTTAATTTCCAAAAAACGGAAGCTTAACATTGGAAATCGGTAGTAAGTAATTCACTGAAAAAGGAAACTTGCCATGACTAAACTTTTCCCGGCGGGCATTGCTTTTGGCGATGCGTTTTATGATCGCTTGCGTGAATGCAAAGCATTAATCGCGGCGATGGAAGAGGGACAGCATACGGTGTTAGTGGCTCCGCGTTGATTCGGCAAAACGTCATTAATAAAAAAAGTTATCGACGATAAAAAATATCCTTAAATATTGTGTTTCAATCCCACCGATAAACCCTTTAGTAAGCATTTTTTAATGAGGGTGAACTTACCCCAAAGCACGGTAAACGTGCGCTTGATCTATTACAAGAAAAAGATTGGGTCTGTTATTTACACGATCACTATGGTGTGCTTGACTCAACTTATAAATATTATTTGGATAGGTTGGGTTGGGGTATGTTTATAATTATTCTATGCTGAAGTTTAATAACCTAGTTAAATATAATTACTAAAGAATGTTGCAAGAGAGTTTTTTAGAGGATTCTTGAGCAGCATTATTATTCAAATTATTAGCAATATGGCTCGCCAAGGTATTAAACCCATCAGGAGTTAAATAATAATTAAACGGAATGTGTCAGCGGAAATGAGACAAAATTTGACTTGAGATAAGAGCAAAAATTACACCATAAATTCCCCCTGTTGTAAATAAGATTTTTCATAACCATCGCTGGGCGGATTAATATAAACGGGCTTTAATTTTTTTAATGTGGGTATTTTGTTATTAAAGCGAGCAGGATTATTTTCATAAGCTTGTAATAATACCTTATATCGATTTTGCAAAATAGGCTCAGCTTGTCCACGGTGCACGCTGATCGGTTTTAAAAATAAAATACCAGAATGATAATGTTCATTGTTATACCATTGGAAAAAATCCCTACAAAATTTTTCTGCGTGCGCTAATGACTCAAAACGCTCAGGAAATTGAGGGCAATATTTTAATGTTTTAAACTGTGACTCTGAAAAAGGATTATCATTACTGGTATAAGGCCTGTTATGTGTTTTTGAAACACCGATTTTATCGAGTAATGTAGCGACGGTCTGTGAACGCATGCTAGGGCCATTATCAGAATGGATCGTTAATTGTCCTGGTTGTATCCCGTATTTTAAGGTGGTTTTTTGGATTAATATTTTTGCAAGATGTTGGCACTCGCGTTCAGCCAACATCCAACCGACAACATAACGGCTAAAAATATCGAGAATGACGTATAAATGATAATATTCCAGTCGATTAACGCTTAAACATTTGGTGATGTCCCACGACCAAACTTCATTAGGCCGTGTGGCAATCAGCTCGGGTTTCACAGCATCTCGATGGCGCCGCTGTTGACGTCGGTCGTTGGACCCACCGGCTTGCAATAAAACCCGATACAGGCTGCGGATTGAGCCAATATATTGCCCCTCATCCAGCAAGGTATAAAAAACATCGTAGGGGGTACAATCCATAAATCGTTCGCTATGCAATACATCCAAGATCGTTTGCCGCTCTTCATCACTCATCGCATTATGTGGTTTTAGCGGTGCGTTTGTTAGCGGTTGCAAATTGTTTTCTTGATTTCGATAAAGCGTTGCCCGTGATATTTGCAAGCTATCGCATAATGTTGTCAGTGCAATCTCTTTTTGTGTTGAAAGTTGTTTAATGTAACTCATGATTTCGTCTCGCTCTCTTCGTGATTGAGGACGTTCAGTGAAAGCAATTGCGAGACTTTTTTTTGAATATCAATGATCGCTTCTGCTTGCGCCAATTTCTTTTTAAGTGCCGCAATTTCACGCTCTTGTTGCTGGTGTAACAAAATTGATTTGGGTGTTTTTTTAGTCACGGATCGCCCATTGTGTAATTGCTTTTTCCAAGTGCTGATCCTAGAGGAATATAAGGCCTCTTTGCGCAGTAATGCACCTCGGGCTAAAGCGTTATCACACGCATCATAAGCTTCTAATATTTTTAATTTATAGTCCGTACTAAATTTGCGGCGGGATGAACGTCGCGGCACTTTTACTTGCACATCAGCAATGTCAGTCGGTGTAGTTTGTGGCGCCGCCGCTGATGTTTCGCCTTGCGGCCTACGGCCTTCAGGCAAAACATCAGCAGTTTGAGGAAAGTCCTCTTCTTGTGCCAGTGTTCGTTTTTTTGTGGTCATTTTTCATTGTTCCTTACCACCCTACAAAGTTCTTATAATCTTAACGGATTTTTGTCTCACTGGCGCTGGCACAGAGGGAAATGCGAAATTTTTTTTCTTTAATTGGGGTCTTATAGTTAATGAATTAAATAGTGATACCATATGATCTCTAACATTGTTTCTTTCAATATCCTCTAGAGAGCCAGAGACAGAAATGCAGTATTTGTGTTCCGTTCTAGTGCTATTAATTTTTTCAATCGAAATGTAATTGATGTGATTAGGAAAAATAATTCTATTTTCATCCGTATATTGTTCCTGCATTGACTGACAAATAAAAGCACATAATTGATCTTGGATTTTTTTTAAGTTGGTATTCATTGTTTCTCTCATCTACTCATACTAAAAAAATTAGACAGCCTCAATATGCTGGGCAATTTGGCGTTGGGAAAATTGGAGAATTTTTTGTTTGATCGTTTCAGGATGCAAACCATTTTCTGCTAAGAGTTCGTGAGGATCGCCATGTTCAATAAATTCATCGGTTAAGCCGATATTTAATACGGGAACTAAACATTTTGTTTTAGCCAGCACTTCATTTACTCCACTGCCAGCGCCTCCCATCACGGAGTTTTCTTCAATGGTGACGATTAAATCGTGAGTTTTGGCAAGATGAATAATTAATAATTGATCGAGTGGTTTAACAAATCGCATATTAATTAACGTGGCATTTAATTCTTCTGCGATGGGAATTAAGGGATAAACCATCGAGCCAAAGGCGAGTAGGGCAATTTTTTTACCTTGACGTTTAATTTCGGCTTTGCCAATGGGGAGTTCACGCATATTTTTTTCGATGGCAATACCAGGCCCCGTTCCGCGCGGATAACGCACGCAGACGGGTGATGATTGTTTATAGGCTGTATAAAGCATTTGTCGCATTTCATTTTCATCGGCAGGTGCCATGATCATAATATTGGGAATACAGCGTAAAAATGCTAAATCAAATGCGCCGTTATGGGTGCTACCATCGCCCCCCACAATTCCTGCTCTATCCAGTGCAAAGACCACCGGTAAATTTTGCAAAGCAACGTCGTGAATGAGTTGATCGTAGGCGCGTTGTAAAAAGGTTGAGTAAATCGCCACAATCGGCTTTTTGCCTTGACAGGCTAAGCCCGCTGCTAAAGTTACACTATGTTGTTCAGCAATGGCGACATCCATATAGCGCTCGGGATACTCTTGGGAAAATTGAATTAAATCGGAACCTTCGCGCATGGCAGGTGTGATTCCCACAATCCGTTCATCAAGCGCAGCAATATCACACAACCATTGTCCAAAAATATTAGAATACGTAGGTGCAGAAGGTTTGCTGGATTTTTTTTCGCGCTGATAAAATCCAGGTTTTACCGCATGATATTCAATTGGATCGCATTCAGCCGGATAATAGCCTTTACCTTTTTGAGTAATCACGTGCAATAAGCGTGGGCCTTTTTTATGTTTTAAGGAACTGAGTACGGTTAAGAGTAAATCAACATCATGTCCATCAATGGGACCGCTATAATCAAACCCTAAGGCTTCGAATAAATTACCCACGCCTTCGGTCATTAATTCTTTTACTTGAGACTCCGTGTGTTTCACTAAGTCACGCATGGGGCTTGGCATGAGGTTTAATATCTTTTTGCCATGCTCGCGCAATTTCGCATAAGTGGAGCCACTGAGCATTTTAGTAAAATGTTGTGAAAGCGCACCGACATTATTGGAAATAGACATATCATTATCGTTTAAAATCACGATTAAATTCGCATCGGTGTGGCCTGCATGATTTAAGGCTTCGAAGGCCATGCCGGCGGTCATGGCGCCATCGCCAATCACGGCAATAGAGTGGCGTTCACTTTTATCGAGTTTAGCGGCAATGGCCATGCCTAAGGCGGCACTAATTGACGTACTAGAATGCCCAACGCCAAACGCATCAAACTGACTTTCTTCGCGTTTAGGAAACGGCGCAAGGCCGTGCGTTTGGCGAATGGTCGAGAGTAATTCTTTGCGCCCCGTTAAAATTTTATGAACATAAGCTTGATGACCCACATCCCAAATTAATTGATCAACGGGCGTGTTAAACACCGTGTGCAGAGCCACCGTTAATTCAACGACGCCCAAACTTGCCGCAAAATGCCCACCGCATTGATTTAAACTGGTATAAATCCATTCGCGAATTTCAGCGCATAAGGCGGGTAGATCGGCACGCGAAAGGGTACGCAAATCGGCTGGGGTGTTAATAGTATGTAATAATTTAAATTGCTTAGGGTCCATGATAATTAACGGTCATTACTATAATAAGTTGCACATGATCGATGATTTATTTAGCGCTTGCAAGTATTAATTATCGCGCTCAATAATAAACCGACTTAATTCTCGCAAACGATCAGCTTGTTCATCGAATAAGTTTAATGCGTTTAAGGCCAGATCGATCGCCTGTTGCGCTTTATTTTTCGCCTGTTCTAATCCCAGTAAAGCAGGATAAGTCGCTTTATGTTGAGCTTGATCTTGCCCAATGTGTTTGCCTAATAATTCGGTATTACCAATCACATCGAGAATATCATCTTGAATTTGAAACGCTAAGCCAATGTATTGGCCAAATTGCAAGAGCGTGTGTTGTTGTCGCGGATTTAACGTGCTGGTGGCTAGCACCATTTCGACACAGGCCGATAATAACGCGCCCGTTTTACGGCGGTGCATGTCTTCTAATTCGCTTAGGGATAAAATTTTCCCAGTAGCGGCAATATCAATTGCTTGTCCACCTACCATGCCAGTCGTATCACAGGCGCGGGTTAAAATTTTTAATAACCGCAAATGAGTTTCTGGTGTAATACTGGGATGCTCGAGATTCGTTAAGACTTGAAACGCTAAGTTTTGGAGAGCATCGCCGACTAAAATGGCGGTGGCTTCGTCGAATGCTTTGTGACACGTCGGTTGGCCGCGACGCAAATCATCGTTGTCGATGGCAGGCAAATCATCATGAACCAGCGAATAACTGTGGATCAATTCGATGGTTGCAGCAATCGTGTCCAGGATATCATCATTGGTGTGAGTCACTATGCCTGTGCAATAGACCAGAATAGGGCGTATGCGTTTGCCATTATTTAATACCGCGTAACGCATGGCATTATGTAAACGGGAAGGGCTGGAGTGAATAGAGGGCAAAAAGCGATCGAGGATCTGATCAACCCGTTGGATCAGGTTATGGCGAAATTGCTGAAAATCACTCACTCGGGGTTATCCTCATCGGTAATAAATTCTTCCAGGAGTAATTCGCTATTTTCTTCCATTAAAATTTGAACTTTTTGTTCCGCTTTCGTGAGCGCATCTTGGCATTGGCGGATAAGTTTTACGCCCTGCTCAAAATTTTTGAGCGATTGCTCCAACGATAAATCACCCGCTTCCATGGTTTCAACAATATTTTCGAGTTTTTTCAAACTGGCTTCAAGGTTAAGGCTTGTGCTCATGGCTGCGAATGAGTCCTTCAACTAAAAAAGATAGCCACCAGTGTAACGCAGGATGAGGGAAGATGCTATTTTTAATAAAACCTTAAGCTTATAATGATACAATTCGAACAATATTAATAAAAATCGTTGTAGAATTTTCAAGGATTTCTTCACGCTCAGATGGAATATGCTTCAACTTAAGGAGTTGATTTATGGCTTATGAATTTTATCCATCGTTCTTTCACGATATCAAACTCACCCAACAACAACAGCTTTGGTGGCTAAAATACCTTGAATTATTACGCACTCAATCGAGCCAGCAGCAAGCCGTCCGCGAGTTAACGGCTGCAATTTTGCGTGAAAATCTTTATATTCAAGAACGTAATTCCAAATTGGCCATCGTGGTTGCCGGTCGCTGTTTGCGAGAATTCAATTCTCAACACGAATTAAATCAATATATTCATAACCTAACACGCCAAGGTCATTCGGGAGATGATGCCGCGTTGAATGTGGTTACACATGCTTTAGGCTATCAAACCATCACTCACCTCATGAATGAAGCACTCCCACCTTATGCAGGTTTCACCCAAGAAAATTATCACGGATTACGTATTGATGTGGGTTGTTTTGGGACACAAAGCCGTAATGTGCAAGAAGGTATTGGCCGGCATTGGGAATTAGTCGTCCACAATGATCAAGGTCAACGTACTACACTTCCAAATGCAGGTGGCGGCGATTGCATGTTTCATATGCTAGCGCAACAATTTCAACAGGATGAAATGCGGGTGATGCAAGGATTACAACAAGTAGCCGCGCCTGTCGCAACGGTTCCTTCTCAAAACTCTATCCGTAATGCTAGCAATGCGGTGCTAGAAGAAATTGAAGAAGCGCAGACAACGAATCCGGTCGTGAGTAGTTTAGTCGATACGTGGCTTAAAACTGTCGAAAATAATCCCGTGGATCGCTTTGCCTATTTATTATTTTATGCGGCTACTGGCGATTTAAATCTCAATAATCCAGAACATTGGCATTTAGTGACCGATACGATTGATCAGATGAATTCCACTCAAGCCTATGAAACGTTTATTCGCGCACTACAATCGAATAGCAGTATTATTCATACGGACGAAGGTATTCAGTTGGGTCAACAACTACTCGGTAAAATGACGAAATCCCAACAATTAGTGTGCTATGAATATATGGGCATGCTTAACAGCCGCACCCAATCGCAATTCAATAAATACACTTCTTGCTCGCTTGAGAGTGGGGTTAATAATCATTCACCTTCAATGACAGCGGCAGCAGGGTGAACATCGTTTTTGGACAGTAGAGTTTGCTCTCCATACAGTTTGTTATAACCTTGTAACATGAGAATCTATCCAAAATCATTCTTTGTAATAGAGAGCCAAAATAGTTTTAATCATTGGGTTTAGTATTATATAACTGTTATCGCAGTGCTTTTCTATGAATTCTCCGTCTATTAATCCGCTTAAGGCCTGAGAGATATGAGAGCCCCCTAACTTCAAATCAGCGATTGCCTTTTTGCCAGTGAGTGCTTGATTATTACCTGATGCAATATAGATAAGCACGCGGATTTGTGTCTGATTTAATGCATTAAGGCTTCCAAGAATCACCGCGCGGGAGTTTATCACCATAGAACGCCAAGTATCTTCGATCTGCTCTATAGAGGGAATAGTATTATGACGCCATATTCTATAACACAGTAAATTCATATAATAAGGGTGCCTTTCTGTCAGAGAAAAAATTACGGCCAATAACTTATCTGATAATCTTTTCTTCCATCTCTTCATGGCCAACTGATTGAGATGATTGGTATAGGCCATTTCATCAATTCGTTCTAAATGCAGTTGTTCACACAAATGATAGAGCGGTCTATCTTCATTATTAAACATGTCATGAACTAAATGATGCCGACTTCCAGCGAAAATAAAACATAAATTTTTAGCTTTTTGTGCGACATGTCTAATGGCACCTTCAATTGCTCTACCGGTTTTCATTTGCCCGATAATTTGGATCTCATCAATAAATAAAACCGCTTTTTTATTCTTTTTATTAAGAAGTAACTCGAGCGCAGTAAGGGCATTCAATATATTTGCCGCTGGATCGGTATCATCCTGTAGCGCGATCTCTATTCCAACCCCAACCAATGACACCTTAAGTGCGCTTGTTCTTTTTCGTAATGATTCATAGAACACCTCGAGCTTCGACGTGGCGGATCCTTGAATTCGGTTAATTATTTCTTGTATCCCCGAAAATATTCTAGATTGAACATGGCGTTCATCTGTGGCAACAAACAAGTCAGCGTTGCCATAAATAAACTGATTTTCGTTAACGACCCAATGAACGAGACTGGATTTTCCGTATCTGCGAGGTGCGACAATAAGCGTGTGCCTTATGTGAGCGATGCTTTGCTTAAGCTCACTCCTTTCCTCATCTCGGTTACAAAAGCCTTCCTCTTCCACTAGGCCTGAGGGGAACCATTTTTCAAAATTAAGGATATTCATAAGATTATAATATCAATAAATTAGATTCATTTCAATATGATTCATAAAATAGTAATTCATAAATAAGTGAATCGCCGGTGTTGCGCAGCACTAGTGGTTAAGCTCGAGCTTCTTTAACCGTTCTGTCGCCCCGCAATCAATCCAGGAAGGAGTAGCGCACTGAAAGTGCGAAACTCCTGTTCAAGTCACACCCGCCATTTTAGCTAACTGGGCTTGCAATTGCAGGATAGCTTGTTCCATTTCGCTTACTCGTTGTTGTTCTTTAGCCACCACATCTGGGGGAGCGTTATCCACAAAATTTTTATTGTTTAATTTTGCGCGCGATTTTTCTAAATCTTTTTCAATTTTTTGAATGGATTTTTGGAGCCGTTCAATTTCCGCTTGCGTATCAATCAGACCAGCTAATGGAATTAAAATTTCCATTTTTCCCGCTAATGCCGTAGCAGACGGTGGTGGAGTTTGATTTTTTTCTAAAGGGGAAATATCAGTTAATTTAGCCAGACTTGCTAAAAAGGTTTGATAGTGTTGTAAACGGCGAAGATCTTCTTCGCTGCATTGATTCAATAACACCGTTATGGGCTTGGCGGGTGAAATATTCATTTCGCCACGAATATTACGAATGCCTAAAATAATAGCTTGGCACCAGGTAATATCACCTTCTGCAGCTTCATCGAACAAATCCTCAGAAGTTGTTGGGAAAGATTCCAACATTATGGTTTCACCTGTTGCTTGTGTGAGATTTTTCACTTTTTGCCAAATTTCTTCGCTAATAAAAGGCATGATAGGATGAATTAATTTTAAGATTTGATCGAGTACGGTAAGCAAGGTGTGACGAGTTCCGCGCTTTTCTGCAAAAGAAATATCGGCATGAGTTAATACCGGTTTTGATAATTCTAAATACCAGTCACAAAATTCGTTCCAAATAAATTCATACAAGGTTTGCGTGAGCAAATCAAACCGATAACTTTGAAAATAATCATGCACGTTTGCAATGGTGTGTTGTAAACGCGATAAAATCCAGCGATCTGCCACGGAGAGAATTTTTGCTTGATCATTAAATCCATTATCTTGATTTTCACAATTCATGAACACATAACGCGCAGCATTCCATATTTTATTACAGAAATTTCGATAGCCTGCTAAACGCTGAATATCAAAACGAATTTCACGACCAGGTGTGGCTAGTGCGCAAAAGGTGAAGCGTAAGGCATCAGTGCCGTAGGCGGGAATGCCTTCGGGAAATTCTTTACGGGTTTGTTTTTTTATTTTTTCGGCTAAATGAGGTTGCATCATATTGGCAGTGCGTTTAGCGAGTAAACTTTCTAAATCTATGCCATCAATTAAATCAATGGGATCTAAAATATTTCCTTTGGATTTAGACATTTTTTGGCCTTCGCTATCGCGAATAAGTCCGGTGATATACACTTCATGAAAAGGTACTTCATCGGTAAAAGTCAGACCAAGCATAATCATTCTCGCGACCCAAAAGAAAATAATGTCAAAACCCGTAACTAATAAGGACGTGGGATAAAATGTTTTTAAATCGAGAGTTTCATGCGGCCAACCTAAGGTAGAAAAAGGCCATAATGCTGAAGAAAACCAGGTGTCTAACACATCATTATCTTGAGTTAATTTCATATCCTCGGTTAACTGGTATTTTTGGCGTATGGTTTGTTCATCGCGTCCGACATAAATATTATTATGTTCATCATACCAAGCAGGAATGCGATGTCCCCACCATAGTTGACGAGAAATACACCAATCTTCAATATTGTTTAACCACTGATTATAAGTTTTGGTCCAGTTTTCAGGAATAAATTTAATTTTACCCGTTTCAACCACATGCAGAGCGCGTTCCGCCATTTTTTCCATGCGCATAAACCATTGCTGGGTTAGCATCGGTTCTAAAATGGCATTAGATTTTTCACCGCGGGGTAAATTTAATTTATGATCGTCGATTTTTACGATTAACCCCAGTTGTTCTAAATCAGCAAGGATTTTTTTGCGAGCATCGAAGCGATCCATACCTTGATAAACTGCAGGCACTTCCTGATTCATTTTTCCATCGAGGGTTAAGACATTAATCATTGGTAATTGATGTCTTAGTCCTACGGCATAATCATTAAAATCATGCGCCGGTGTGATTTTCACACAGCCACTACCAAATGTCGGATCGACATAGTCATCGGCAATAATAGGAATTTCACGATCCGTTAAGGGAAGTCGCAGAGTTTTGCCAATTAAATGTTGGTAGCGTTGATCGTCAGGATGAACCGCGACGGCGGTATCACCTAATAATGTTTCTGGTCGGGTTGTGGCAATCACCAGATAGTCGTTACTTTCTGACAACGGATAGCGGATATGCCACAAATGACCAGCTTCTTCATGAGCAATGGCTTCTAAATCGGATACGGCAGTTTGTAAAACCGGATCCCAATTCACTAATTTTGTGCCGCGATAGATTAAACCTTCATCGTATAAACGTACGAAGACTTCGAGCACGGCATTGGATAGTCCAGCGTCGAGGGTAAATCGCTCACGTGTCCAGTCGACAGAATCCCCGAGCCGACGAATTTGTCCGGTAATGGTATTACCCGAGTGTTCTTTCCATTGCCAAATGCGCTCAACAAATTTTTCGCGCCCTAATTCGCGGCGTGTTAATCCTTCATTCATCAATTGCCGTTCCACCACCATTTGAGTGGAAATTCCCGCGTGATCGGTGCCTGGTTGCCAGAGCGTTTTAAAGCCGCGCATCCGGTGATAGCGGATTAATGCGTCCATCAAACTATGTTGAAAGCCATGTCCCATATGCAATGAACCGGTAACGTTAGGAGGAGGGATCATGATGCAATAGGGTTTGCCTTCGCCACGTGGGGCAAAATAATTATTTTTTTCCCAAGTTTGATACCAAGTTCTTTCAATTTGGCTAGGATCGTAGGTTTTTTCCATCGTCAATGCTCATTATTCTCGAATGCTTGCATTGTGCCAGATGTAGGCGCAGGGTCAAGAGTGATGAGTTGAGAATTTTATGTTATGTTTGCGCAATAGCGCGCGTAATTGGTGATAGGTGAGTCCTAAAGCGTGTGCCGCTTTTCCTTGATGAAAATGATGTTGTGCAAGTGCATTGATAATGATTTCAGCTTCTATTTGCTGTAAATGATTTTTTAATGAGCTGGGTAATACGGTTGGTTGTGCTGGTATCGTTGCTGAAGGAGTAACGGTTGCTTGAGGTCGAAAAGGAGAATCAAATGGATCAAAAATAATGGTTTGAATAATTTTCTGGGAATTCTCTGCGTAAAACACCGCACGCTCAATCACATTTTTTAATTCACGCACATTACCAGGCCAAGAATATTCTAATAATTGTTGTTTTACAGTTTCAGAAAATCCTGGGAAAAATTCCCAGCCTAAATTTGTTGCCATATTAATCGCAAAGTGTTCACTGAGTAATAGAATATCTTCCTCACGTGCGCGTAAAGGAGGAAGCGTGATCACAGCAAAGGCTAAGCGATCGAGCAGATCGGCGCGAAATTTATTTTCTAAACATAAATTCGGTAAATCAACATTCGTTGCAGCAATAATTCGAGTATCAGTAGTTAATGTTTCGGTGCCACCCACGCGCTCGAATTCGCCATATTCAATGACACGTAATAATTTTTCTTGTAAACGGGGTGACATGGTTGCAATTTCATCTAAAAAAATACTGCCGTGATGCGCTAATTCAAAACGTCCGTGGTGGCGTTTGCTAGCTCCTGTAAAACTTCCTGCTTCGTGACCAAATAATTCCGACTCTAACAATGTGTCAACTAATGTGGCGCAATTTAATTTGATGAAGGGTGCTTGCCAACGCGAGGATAAATAATGCAAACGTTCTGCAATCATTTCTTTACCGCTGCCACGTTCTCCAATGAGTAACACCGGTTTATCCAGTGGGGCGAGCTTGGAAATATCGTCGAGCATTGCTTGAAAATATTTAGAAACGCCAATTAATTGTTTGTCTTGATTAGTCATTTTAATTAAAGTTTAGTTTAAATCACTAATATTTGGTTAATTATACTATTTTTTATTCTAATACGCTAGGTCTAAAATTGAATCATTGTTTTTAAATCAATAAGTTATAGCTATTTTCAAAAGTTGGCATAGTAATTGCTTTATTCAATACAGTAAACACAACAAAAGGGGATAACAATATGGGTATATTTTCACGGATTAGCGATATTATTAACGCTAATATTAATGCATTATTGGATCGGGCTGAAAATCCAGAAAAAATGATACGCAATATTATTCAAGAAATGGAGGATACTTTGGTGGAAGTGCGATCAAATGCTGCCAAAGGTATTGCTGAACAAAAACAATTGCAACGCGAATTAAAATTATTGGAAACCAAACAGGCCGACTGGCAAAGTAAAGCAGAATTAGCGTTAAATAAACAACGCGAGGATTTAGCTAAGGCAGCATTATTAGAAAAAAATAAATTGGTGGAACGGGTAAATGCTTTACACGATCATGCCCAGTTTATTGCAGCAGATTTAGAAAAATATCATGAAGATATTGCGCACTTGCAAGAAAAAATCAAAGATGCGCGGGCGAAGCAACAACAATTATTGCGTCGTCAATTGACCGCACAAACGCAATTAAAAGTACGCGATAAAACTCAGGTAAAACAAACTAAAGTTTTAGATAAAATGCACCAATTTGAACGTAAAATTGATCACTTAGAAAGCCAAGTTGAAGCGTACCATTTGGGTTCAAAAAACTTGGAAGATGAATTTAAATCTTTAGCCGTAGAAGAAAAAATTAACCAAGAGTTAAATCAATTAAAAAAACAACTCGATAATACCAAAGGAGATGCTTAATGTTTGTAATTTCGCTATTGTTTGTCACTGTCGTATTACCTATTTGGTTAATTTTACATTATTTAACTAAATGGCGAACCTCCCGTTCATTTTCACGTGACGATGCACGCTTATTAGAAGAAATTTGGGAAAGCTTAACCAAAATGGAAAATCGAGTTGGCAATTTAGAAACAATTTTAAATAAAGAAAATAGTGATTGGAGTAAACAGTTATGAACACCTATGATCATGAGCCACAACCAAGATGTTGTGATTATCCACGCCATAAAATTTTTGGTGTGTGCGCCCGTATCGCACACATTTTAGAATGCGATGTGAGTTTAGTGCGCTTAGCAACGGTGGTGCTTGCTTTTTTACTACCAGGATTTACCATTCTTGTGTATTGTATTTTAGGTTTGATTCTATAAGGAATTATTATGCAAAAAGAAATGAACCCTAATCGTTTATATCGTGCACGTAAAAATGGGCGATTTTTCGGTGTTTGTGCAGGAATAGCTGAATATTTTGATTTCAATGTCGCCATGGTAAGACTATTTACCGTGATAGCGTGTGTAGTCTTTCCCGGCACAGGAATATTAACGTATTTAATTTTAGCTTTTGTGTTAGATAAAAAACCCAAAGATTTATATCGCGATGAAAAGCACGATCAATTTTGGCGTGATGTGCGAGTATCACCACAAAAAACGTTGCATGATATTAAATACCGTTTTATGGATATTGAAAAAAGAGTTCAGAAGATGGAATCCTATATCACATCAGCCGCTTACCGTTTTAATCAGGAGTTAGGAGAATAACGATGAAAAAAATTATTTTGATTGCCGCGATATTTATTTCAGGGATTACCTTATTGTCCTATAGTTTATCGAATGCTTCAATCTTTGCGTCAGAAATTACTGGCAATAATAAAATTGTGACACAATCCAGAGAAATTCATCAGATAACACAAATTAATATGAGAGGCAAAGTGGATGTCATATTGCATCGAGGAAAATCAGAAAAAATGCGAGTAATTGCAGAAAGCAACTTGCAGAAATATGTTAAAACTTCCAGTAATAAAGGAATTTTAAATATTGATATTCAGCCAGATGTTGATATTAAGCCCAACCAGGATTTAATCGTGGATATAACCTTACCAAAATTAGAGAAATTGAATCATTCAGGAAGTGGTAATCTAAATGGGAAAAATATATACGCAAAAAATTTAATGATAACCTCTGAGGGGATGGGCAAGATGAATCTATCTGGGAAGATTGATTTACAGCAATTAACTTCCTCAGGATCAGAAAAGATTAATATCAACGGAATTAATGCTAAAAATGTTGTATTAAAATTGAGTGGCAGTGGCGAGGTCTATTTAGCAGGAAAAGTAGGGTTAACCGGACTCATCAATGAAGGTTCTAAAAATATCACGATTAAAAATATTGAAGGTCAAGATATTAATATTAATACCCAAGGCAGTGGCCAATTAATCTTGAGTGGAAAGGCTCAAAAAATGATATTACAAACCGCGGGTGATAGCGCTGTTCATGCCAATGATTTGGTGGTAAATCACATTACGGTACGTTCTTACGGTTCTGCACTGATTCAGGTCAATCCACAGAAAAGTTTAACTGCCTCAGTTGCCGGCAGCGGTAAAGTGGTTTATAAAACGAAACCGCAAAAATTGAATCAGCAAATATTTGGGAGTGGAGAAGTGGTACATGCAGGTTAACAATACAGCAAAAATAGTTTTTATTAAACTAATGATAATGAGTGTAATTCTATTATTGCCACAAATATTGTTTGCGCAAATAAAAATAATGGATAAAACAGAACATTATTCTATTCAGGGCAAAACCATTGAAGACGTACGCCAAGCAATGAACATTGCGCGATTAAATCATCCTGAATTAACCGATTTTTGCGCGTATACCAAATGGCAAGTGAATTGGCAGTACCGCTATTTTCCAAGTCAGCAAGGTTGTCGACTGAATAATATTGAAGTGACGGCAAATATAATTATTTTATTACCACGTTGGGAAAATGTGGCGTCAACCGATTTAGTATCGCGACAATCCTGGGAACGCTTTTATCATGCATTAGTGCGCCATGAGCGCGGACATCGAGAAATCGCCATTAATGCCGCCAACGCCATCGCCCGCGAATTAAATTTGCAGCCCATGGCCAGCAATTGCCAAGTGTTAACTCAGCTAGCTAATGAAAAAGGTAATCAATTATTGCAAAGCTATCGAGCGAAAGAAATCGAATATGATAGAATCACTGACCATGGTCGAACGCAAGGCGCGATATTAGGGGGATAATAAAGATGGTTAAACGTTGTGAATGGTGTAATGATGATCCTCTATATCAGCATTACCACGATCATGAATGGGGAAAGCCACTGTACGACGAACAACAATTGTTTGAATTTTTACTCTTAGAAGGTATGCAGGCCGGTTTAAGCTGGATCACCATTTTGAGAAAGCGCGATCACTATCGCAAAGTATTTTATCAATTCGATGCTGAAAAAATTGTGCGCTATGTTCCGCGCAAATTTGCTACGTTAATGCAAGATCCAGGAATTATTCGCAATAAACGTAAAATTGAAGCGATTATTGATAATGCAAAAATATATTTGGATTTCAAACAGCGCGGAATTCATTTTAGTGATTATTTATGGCAATTTGTCGATGGCAAACCCATCATCAATCATTGGAAAAGCCTTACAGAAATTCCTGCAGAAACTCTCATTTCCCAACAGTTATCAAAAACGTTGAAAAAGGCAGGATTTCGGTTTGTTGGCCCCACAATCTGTTATGCCTTTATGCAAGCCGTTGGCATGGTGAATGATCACATGACTACTTGTTTTCTTTATAATGAGTGAAAAATAATAGGTTTTTAACGCTGCAATTTCAGATTTTGTAATCGCTCTAAAGCTGCCCAGTTTTGAGTAGAGAACAGTTTGAAAGATCCGCTCTCTCTTAATCAGACGAGAGCGGATCGCTATTTGCCTATTGCAAAAGAAAAGGCGAACTTAGTTGATGGTATAGGTCAAACCCACAGTACCTAAATACATAGCGGGTACTTGATCATTTTTAGTGGTGGCATTAACTTGCGCACTAATACCAAGATTATTGGTGAGTTGGTAACCTACACCTGCACCTACTAACAAAGCGGCGCGATGGAAAGTACCTGCAGTGGTGACACCTGAAATGCGGTGATGAACAGAGGCAACACCCACTTTACCAAACACACTGAAGCCTTGGCCTACCGGTAGAATGCCTTTTAACGCGGCATCCATAGAGTAGTTTTGGTCACCTTTTACACCAGGGCCAAAATCTTGGTTTTTGTAACGAGTGTAACCTACTTCAACGCCAACGTTTTGGTTGAATAAGTAACCTGCATTAACACTACCGGCTAAACCGTGATTTTTTTGCTTGGTGGCGCCGAGTACTTTTTCGTTGACTTTGCCGTAACCTAAGTTACCTTCGACGTAGACACCATTCGAAGGAAGCTCAGCTGCGAATGCAGTGGCGGCAAATACTACCGAAATAGCCCCAGTTAAAAATGATAATATGAATTTCTTCATCATAGTTAGTCTCTTCCTTATAAAATTTAAATATATGTACAAAAAGCACAGGCAAATCAAACGCTTAGCCCAACGCTTCGGTTGCACATTCTGCACAAGTATCATTAATTAATCAAGCAAAAGTTTGGGTAATTTTGTTACACTAGCGACACCAACACCACAACTTAAGATAAATCCATGGAAGCCTATTCAATTACTCGTATGGGAACACCACTATTGCATCAGCCCAGTGTAGCGATAAACGATTTTTCATCGGTGCAAGAGATTATTGATCGGATGATTAAAACTTTAGAACAATTAGGTGGTGTAGGGTTAGCTGCGCCACAAATTGGCAAGCCGTTACAAATTTTTGTGATGCGAATTTTACCCGAGCGTGCCGAACGTTGCGCGTGTGATCCACTTCCTTTTACAGTTTTTATTAATCCCAGTGTTATCATTAGCGATGAAAAAATAATTACCGAGCCTGAGGCCTGCTTTTCTCTTCCCGAATTAATTGGTGACGTGCCACGTTTTTATTCTTTAAATTATCAAGCTTATGATCGTGACGGTAATCTCTTTCAAGGCGAGTTTAGGGGATTTCCGGCACGTGTTTTTCAACACGAATATGATCATTTACAAGGAATTTTATATTGGCAACGCGTGACCGCCCCTCACCGGTTTGGTTATTTAGACTGTGTGCCAGGGGCGGTTGAACCACGCAGCGGTAGATTGATCATAAAATGATCTTAATCGGTTATTTATGCATTTTTAATTGATAATTCTGTTGTTGATAAAAGCGATAATGTGCGCGCGAAATTGTTTTCCAATTTTCATCGTTGGTAACGAGTTCGGCAATGCGATCAAACTCGTTAAAACAACGGGGAATTTCTTCGGCTAAATTAATTAATACCGCACAATTTTCAGTTCGTGGTGTATTTACCGCTAATAAAATAGGAGCAATGGTTTTTTCATCGATAGAATTGTGCGGCAAAAAGCTAATATCTTCGTGCGTCCATAATAATTTATCGCAATAATCATATTGTGCTGGTGTCCCCAAATTAATGAGCGTTTTTAAATTGCGCTGATACAATTGTTTCACTAAGCGTATTAAAAATGGGTAAGGATCGGAGGTTGTTAAAAGATAAAAATCAACTTGCTTCATCATACGCTTGAGATTCCTCCAATAAAAATTTCCATAATAATGGCATAGGTCGACCCGTGGCTGCCTTAGGATTTGCCGTATTAGCAACCCCCGCACAATCAAAATGTGCCCAGCGATATTGTTGGGTAAAGCGCGCTAGAAAGCGTGCGGCAACATTTGCGCCTGCTGCCGATTTTGGCGTATGCGAATTCATTAAATCGGCAATATTGCTTTCTAGTTCTTTATCGTATTCTTCCCATAATGGCATGTGCCAAGCTCGATCGAGTGAATCATTCGCAGCGGTTAATAATTTTTCTCGGAGACGGTCATCGTCACAATATAAACCACTGGCCAATGATCCTAATGCTACAATAATTCCTCCTGTTAACGTTGCAATGTCAATTACATAATAGGGATTAAAACGCGCAACATAGGTTAAGGCATCGCATAAGACTAAACGTCCTTCGGCATCGGTATTGGTAATTTCCACAGTAATACCGGCTAGGGTTTTGATGATGGAATCAGGCACGGTGGCGGTGGATGAAATTTTATTTTCAGCACTGGCAATGACGCCAACAATATTCATCGGCAGTTTAGCCAGGGCAGCCGCTTTTAAAAGTCCTAACACACTCGCGGCACCGCACATATCATATTTCATGGTAACCATATTAGGACCTGGTTTGAGGGTGTATCCTCCTGTATCGAACGTTATACCTTTGCCAACTAAGACGATTGGAGGTGAATTTTTTTTCCCGCCATCATATTCCAGACAAATCAAACGCGGTGGATGCTCGCTACCTCTGCCCACCGCTAATAGCGTATTAAGCCCCTGTTTTTGCAATTGCTTTTCATTGAGTATGTGAGTTTTTATCGAATTAAATTCTTTTGCTAAATCACGAGCGGCTTGGCTTAAAAATTCTGGCGTGCAAATATTGGGTGGTGAATTCGCTAAATCTTTACATAAAGTTAAACCTTCATTCAGCGCTTGCATGGTTTTGAGCGTTGACATTAATGCTTGATGTTGAGATTTTTCTGCATAAAAATGGGTTTCTCGCCAAGTCGGTTGCGATGCCGCTTGAGTTTTAAATTCAGTAAAACGATATAATTGATGATGAGTGTGCAAGATAAATTGTTCGATAATCCAAGCGAATGAGCGATCTTCTATCAATATGTCATCGAGCAAACACAATACCGATCGAGCTTGGGTGACCATAATTTTATGAATCGCTTGAGTGAAAAGTGCCGGAATTTTGTGGTCTTTAAGAGGTTTATTGGCAGTTATCATTATCAGCCGTTTTGAGGTTAAATGCGGTAACTGATAAAGTACAAATACCTCACCATCGCGATTGGCAATATTTTCTGACTTAATAAACTGGCGTATAGCGCCATCAGTTAGGGTATCTAATTGGGCGGCATGTCCTGTTAACTGCTGAGTATTGGTGAGTACGAGCATAATGGTATCTTGTTTGGCAGTGCTTAATTGACTTGAGGTTAATTTAAATTGCATAGCATCTCCAGCAGGTGTTTGGCATAATGGGTCTATCTGTAAATGCGGAGTATTGTAACTCTTGTGATTATTTTTCGCTATTTAGCTAAAGAAGTTTTATTGACGACGCTCACCGTCACCGTACTACTGGTGCTAATATTTTTGAGTAATCAATTTTTACGGTTGCTCTCAAAAATTGCGGCAGGTAAGTTAGCGTTTAGTTTGCTATTGCATGTTATTTGGTTAGAGGTTCCTATTTTATTAGGCTATTTATTGCCTGTCGGTTTATTTTTGGGGATTTTGCTGGCGTATGGGCGCCTCTATGCTGATAACGAAATGACGGTGCTGCGAGCATGTGGCATGGGGCAGGGGCGTATCTTAAGTTTTACATTGATTTTTAGTATCCCCATAATTATTTTGGTCGCAGTGTTAGTGATGGTAGTGGCACCTAATTTAATTCGCGTGCAAGAAAATAATTTATCTCAGCAAGGTGCCACCTTATTATTGCAAACCATTATTCCTGGGCGTTTTCAAACTTTGCAAGATAATAACCAAGTTGCTTATGTAGAAAATATCACGCGCGATCGCAAAACTTTAAATCATGTTTTTTTAGCACAATACACCAAGCCCGATCCACGTCATCCGGCATGGCATTGGGTGATAACCACGGCGCAATATGCGAATCAACAATACGATCCATTGCAAAATAAACATATTTTAGTGGCCCATCACGGCTATCGCTACGATGGCATTGCTGGTGTTAATAATTATGACATTACTCAATTTGGTAGTTATGGGGTGATAGTACCGCAAAATGAACAGCAAAACGATTTTAAAGTCAAAGCGCTCAGTACGCAAAAAATTTGGCAAGAAAAACATAATAATTTAACTTACGAAGCAGAGTGGCAGTGGCGATTAGCCTTGCCATTTTCTATGATATTATTAATTTTATTAGGTGTGCCCATTTCTTATGTGAAACCGCGGCAAGGGAAATTTGCAAAAATTTTGCCGGCCACATTAATTTATATTATTTATGCAAACATGTTATTTGTGTGCCGTGATTGGATTACAAACCAGACTATCCCAGTTGGTTAGTATGTGGGTAGCTCATGCCCCATTATTATTATTGGCACTGTATTTATTATTGGCAGAAAAATTAAATCGTGGGAGTTTTATTGCATTCAAAAAGGTTGGATAACAAATGAAACAGTTTTTGTTAACACGCTATCTTGTTATTACGATTATTTCCTCAATTCTTTTAGTGTTAACAGTGTTATTAGGCATGGATTTATTCGTGCAATTTTTAAATGAAATTGATGATATTGGTCAGGGACATTATCATCTCCTGCAAGCCATTGGTGTTGCTTTTTTAAATATGCCGCAATCTGTTTATCAATTTTTTCCTATGGCAGGATTAGTCGGTAGTTTATTAGCGTTGGGCAATCTTGCGCAAAACAGTGAATTAATCGTAATGCGCGCGGCTGGCATGTCGGTGTGGCAAATTATTCGCAATGTGATGTTGGCGGCAATTATTATGATGATACCCATTACCTTTTTAGGGGAGTGGATTGCACCGCATGCTCTGCAAGTGGCTACCGATAAAAAAATGCAAGCGATTAGTGGCGGGCAAGTCCTACGTAATTTAAATGGATCGTGGGTGCGAGATAATAATACGTTTATTTATATTCGTGCTGTATTATCCAAGCAAGAACTGCAAGGTATTCATTGGTATCACCTTAATCCTCGTAACATGCAGGTGGATGAAATTGGAGTGGCCGAGCGTGCTCAATTTTCCCAGCAACACTGGCAATTAATTCATGCGAATATCACCACGTTAGATGGGCTACAAAAAGTATCATCTCAACAGTATGCGACTATCTCTTGGCAAGTGAATTTGCATCCACATGTGTTAGTGTTAGGAAACATCGACCCCGATGAAATGAATTTAATTCAATTATGGCAATATATGCAATTTCGCCGCCATAACAATCTTCAATCCAGTCAATATGATTTAAATTTTTGGCAGCGTATCTTACAGCCTTTTGCTTCCATGATTATGATTTTATTAGCCGTGCCATTTATTTTTGGTCCGTTACGTGGCGTGACGATGGGCTTGCGAATTATTACGGGTGTTGGCATGGGAATTTTATTTTATTTTGCTAATCAATTATTCGGACCCTTCAGTATGGTATATCAATTTCCTGCCTTTTGGGCTGCTGCAATTCCCATTATCGTATTTGCAGGAATAGGATTATTTTTATTACGTAAAGCAAACTAGGGCGTGTTGACAATTCTACTCTGCTGGCTGTATCTCGTTGATTTTTTGTGCTCCGCTGCTCATTTACTTCGTGTAAACTGCGCGCTAGTGCTCAAAAATCAACAAGCTACGTCTCAGCATAGCGAATTGTCAACACGCCCTAAGCTAAGTTTATGCTGCCGCAATTTTCTTAAAATCCTTCACCATTTCTTGTGGCTTAAATGGCATTCTGAATAATGCTTGGATATTTCCCTCAGGATTAATTAATAAAACCGAACCACTGTGATCAATATCATAATCAGCAACCTTAGCATTATTTTCTTGGGTGACCGTTTGATAAAAAATACCAATTTTTTGTGTTAATTGTTGAATCGCCTGTTCATCGCCAGTCACACCAATAAAGTTAGGATTAAATTGTTTAACATAACTTTCGACAATGGGCAGTGTGTCACGTTTGGGATCAATCGACACAAAAATAAATTGAGTTACGTTATTCTCTGGTTCTTGTTTTAACAAATTAGCCACGCGATTTAAACTGGCCATGGTGGTTGGGCAAATATTTTGACAGTGAGTAAAGCCAAAAAATAAAAATGACCAATGTTGTTTTAGTTCAGCATTGCTAAATGCGCCTTGTTTGCTTTGTAAATTAAATGCAGGTAACAATCGTGCCGTGGGAAAATACGTGCCATTTTCAATCAGATGAGTTTGCTGATTTTTTTCTTTGACTTGCATCCATCCGGGTTTAATATTGGTGATCAGTGCAAACACCAAGCCTGCTAAAATCATTAATCCTACACCGACAATTTTCCACCAAAATGGTCTGGTATTTTCCATTAGTTTCTCCTTAAATTAACCAATCTGTGATACTTGTAGCAAACGTTTTAAATCCTGATAAATGGGTCTGGGTTTGGTATTATCCTGATACGTTAACATAATATTTTTTAGCGGATCGGCAATAAAAACGTGAGCTTGATTTGGGTTAAAGGATTTTACCTTGATTTGAGCAATAAAATTTTTCCACGCCACAGGATTGACACTGGCTTGGATAGTATCGGGAAAGACTTTGGCGATGGCTTCGTTATTTTGTACGGAGTCGATAGTAGATGGCGTGATGATAACGCGTTGCACGCGGTTTTGATCTTTGCCTAAAGCACGCACAATGGATTGTAAATTTTTTAAATTATCTAAACACGTTTGTGAGCACTGCGCGGGGGTAACATACAATAACAGCCATTTTCCTTGGAGATAGTTTGGATTGACGCTAAATCCATTAACCGTTTTTAGCGTTAAATTTTGTAAAACAGCCGGGGGTTGAATTAGTGTTCCACGATTAACGGTATCTTCAATGAATTCACCTCCACTGCGATATAAACTCCATGCCGCAATCATTGGGCCTATAAATAATAACAGCAATAAAATGGGCAAACCGTAACGTCGAAAAGAGAGATTATTAGGTCGATTCATTCAAGGTGTCCTCCGTGCGATGAATATTTAATCCAATGTATAAACATAATAACACAACTGCAAATGCAAACCATTGAAAGGCATAACCTAAATGTTTATTAGGATCGCGTGTCACCGGTTTCCAGTCACGGACAAATCCGTGTTCTGCATTTTTATTTAATAATAAAATAAAAGGATAGACAGGATGAGGCAGGAGATGGGTTAATTCCGATAAGTCGAGATAGGTTATTCGTAATGGCCATTGCCCTGGGTTTTCAGCGGCTTTTCCGAGGGCATAGGGATTTCGACTGGGAACATCGATAATGCCTTGGACGGTTTCTATGTTCGTTATAGGCGGAATTTGAGGTAATTGTTCGCGATGCAAAGAGGCTTGAATCCATCCGCGATTAATCAACAACCATTGATCACCTGAGTTAGGCTTAAATAAAGTGAATACATAATAGCCCATACGATGTTGATGAATAATATTATCCAAAAACAAGGTATATTGATTTTGATAAAATCCCGTGACACTCAGTGGAGAGTAACGCATTGAGCTGGGATTGGTGTTGAGATCGTTAAGTGTTAAAGAAGGTTGTTGCGCACGATTTTGATAAGTTATCTGTAACTGTTTTTTTTGATGATAACGATTGATTTGCCAAATTCCTAAGGCAATAAATACCGTAAAAAAAATTAAAAATAACAGTGTTAAGCCGATGCTTGGTGTGAAGCGGAGGCGTGATGATGTTGCGCCACTTTGTGAATCTTTGTTCATGACTTTCCCTGTGCGTTGCGATTGCTCGTGAGCCTGAGAATCCAAATCATAGACTGCGTAAACACAGCCAAATTCAATTCATGTGATTGAATTTTCAGGCATTATACTACAATTATTGAATGGCTAACCAGTGTTGAAAATTGGCAAGGCGAGTTAACGTTACGAAGGTGTCTATGCTGAATACACACCTCCGTAGTGTTAACTCGATAATAAAGCCTAAAATTTAATGTGAAGATTATATTGAAATTACCCACCACATTTCATACAAAACGCATGACCATGAACAGCCATACCTGTACCTGGCGAACCGTCATCAGTATGACACTCACCACATACATGCTGCAGATTCTGCTGCAAGTTTACAATTACCGTAGGTAATATTTCGTTTTCATCAAGTTCTGGATATTTTGCTTTCATCTGATGGGCAATAACCACAGCCTTTTGCATAATAGTAAGAGATGTGGCGGTATTACAAGCAGCATGCGAAACAGAGAAAACCATGGTACTCATTATCAATATAGCACTTACTTTTGTAATTAAATTTTGCATTTTTTGCTCCAAAATTAACAGTTAATAATATTTACATATTGATCACACGTGCTGTGGTCCAACAATGTATTTGTAATTTAATAAAAAATACATTATAAATATAATGAATTAATATGCTTATATGATGAAATAAAATGAGTTTACTGAATCCACAGCTACAAGCTTTTCAGGCAATTGTTAAATACAAAACGGTACATGGCGCTGCAAGTGCTATCAATCTTACACAAACAGCAGTAACCCAACGTATTCGTGCATTAGAAACTAAATTAAAAACAACATTATTTATTCGTACTCGCCGAGGAATGATGCTTACATCAGAAGGAGAAGCATTACTCCGTTATTGTCAAACCATTCGAGAAATAGAAGGAGAAACGTTAGCTAAAATTAAAGGAGTTGGAATTGAAGCTGATATTCAATTGAATATAGCTGGACCCACCAGTATTATGCGCTCTAGGATCATTCCGCAATGTGTTACGGTGGCAAAAAAATTTCCCAGACTATCCCTACGTTTTGATATTAATGACAGGGAGGATTATTGCGTTAAGTCTATTCGATCCGGTGAAAACCAATTGGCAATTGTTCAACAGCAAAACGTTTTGCCTGAACTGCAAACGAAACTGTTAAAACCTGAGCATTATGTGCTGGTTTGTACTCCAGCATGGAAACATAGAAAGTTACGAGAAATAATAACCAATGAGCGAATTATAGATTTCGATCCATCAGATAATTTAACTTATGCTTACCTTAAGCATTATAATCTTTTTGACCTAGCTCGCCATGATAGACAATTTGCAAATCGCACCGAATCACTCGCTCTTATGGTTACTGAAGGATTAGGATATGGTTTGCTTAGTAAAGAATTTAGCAAATCTTACCTCGAGGCTGGTGAACTCATTTTATTAAATTCAGGTAAATTTTATATAAACAAGATTTCATTAATATGGTATGAGCGACCTGAACCACCTACTTATTTTTCAGCATTATTAAATGCAATTATTTAATAGGTAATGGTTAACATGGCTAAACCATTGTCATCGATTTCTACTAAACGATCACGAACATTAATTTTATAAAATGCCAATTAAGAGCCAACTGTTACGCACATAATACCTAGCGCGGCTGCTAATTTTCCAAAGACAGCTACCAGCAATCCATTGAAGGAGCGGACTTTTGAAGCAATCTGTGGAGCTCTCCTAACTTCGGGAAAAGTAGTGGGAGTTCTACACGATAGATTGGCTTTTTTATATTTCAGCTCTTAATTGGCATTTTAATTTATTGATATAATTAGTGCTACTGTCATAGCTGCGTATTTGAAGCGCTCTAATTTTTACTTCCCATTTTTTTAGAATATAAGAAACAGTCTATTCATTAAAGAATGAAATCACTACTCATCAACAATTGCTCCCCCGTACTTTACATACAAAAATTATTTCTGTACACTATTTCGACTATCTATTTAGCTACAGAATAAGGAAATTAGCATGAAAGACCTAGCAATTGTTACAGGTGGTACAAGTGGGATTGGAAAAGCACTTGTTGAAAAGCTAGCAAGCCAAGGCATTACCGTGATAACTGTTGGTCGAGACGATGAAAGGCTAGCAGCTCTAAGTGATAGTGAGTTTGCTGAAAACATTATTGCGATAAAAGCTGATATAACTAAAGAGTCACATTTAGGCCGCATTTTAGAACAAATAGCCTCTTTGATGTCTACACATCACTTAACTTTATTGATACATAATGCTACTACATTACTTCCAATTAAGGCTATTACAGACGTTACAGGGGATGAAGCACGTGTGCAAATGGACGTTAACTACACAGGTCCAATGCTTTTAACGAATCAAGTAACCAAATATTTATATAAAGGTGCTCGTATCTTATTCTTATCGACGGGCGCTGCGGAAACAGCAATTCCCAAAATAGTTCCTCACTGTGCTGCTAAGGCTGCTCAATTAATATTAGCTGCTGGCTATAAAGACACATTTAAAAGTAAAGATATTTTTGTTGGAATCGTACGTCCTGGCATGGTTGATACACCAGCGCAGGAATTTGTTAGATCATTCAGTGAGGACGAACTTCCTTTTTCATCAATCTCAAAAGAAACTCATAGTTCTGGAAAATTGATAACGCCGAGCGATTGTGCTGATTTATTGTTTGCTTTGTTACGCAGCACAGACTCTGAAATTTACTCGGCAACTTGGCCTTGGTCTTTATCTAATGAGGAACATTTAGTCACATTAAGACAAATGATAAAAAGAGATAGCGAGCGATCTGTAATAAGTTTAACAAAGTAGTTGTTTCTCATGGAAATGAATTTAATTTCTCTTAATAATGCTCAAAAAAGCATGATTTCCGACTGCTTAGAGTCATCTAATAAATCAGTCTATGTAACACAAGTAAAGATTTGTTTGCGTACTATCAATGATGTAAATTTACTAAAATTTTGTTGCTTGAAAACGATTGAACACTATCCTTTTCTGAGATCATTTATTCAGTTTAAAGAAAATGATTGTTGCTTAGAAATCTCCCCACTAAAGAATGAGCAAGTCATACATCACGATCTAAGGAATTACTCCTATCACCAAGCAAAAATAACACAAGAAAAAATTATTGAAGAAGATCTTGAAGAAGGTATTAATATTGAGAATCAAATTTTAGCCCGCTTTATGCTAATTACACTTAAAGAAGATGAACATGTATTAATATTTACACATCATCATGTGTTGCTCGATTATCAGTCTTTCAAAAAAATTTCGATAGAAATATTAGATAATTTCATAAGATTAACGCAAAATAGAGAGATGGTGTTTTCTAATACTTATATTCAATATCAAACAAAAAATCACTCTCCAACTTATAAACAGCTCCACTTTCATCAAGCAAAATCACTGTCATTACCTGGTCGGATAAAAAAGAGTAAAGACGTAGCCGAGCATTCATTTCATGAATATAAATTATCAAGCCAATTAACGTCAGACATCAATCGCATCGCATCAACTTTAAAAACAACCCCTGGCAGATTGTTTTATCTCACGTGGGGATTGATGCTTTGTAAATATGGTTATTCAAACACAGCAACCTTTAATATCATACGTGATTTCAGGAGTAAAACTATAGGGAAAAAAAGTGAAGTTGGCGTTTTCCTTGAAACATTTCCCATCCAAATAGACTACTCCAAAAATAAGACTGCACGAGATATTGCTGAAATTTTAAATAAACAAATTCTTAGAGCAAATGATAATAGCATTTGCTTAGTCGAAAATATTGTTGATTTTAAAAAAGAGTCATTCCAACAAGAATTAGTCAATCAATTTGCCGATTTGGTGGTGAGCGCAGACTTTCTCAGCTTGACGAGCTATCCATTATGCATGGAGATTTGGACAGACAAAAAAAAATATTATTTACGATTTACCTTTGATAAAACACAGTTCCCCAATCAAGTTATCAAACAATTATCCGAAAATATAGAGTTATTTTTCAAAGAACTTTGCAATAATCACGAATTATCTGTTGCAAATTTTTGCATCGCAAAGCATACAATCAAGAAAAAAATAAAAAAAGAACTTGAAAGGTTTGATATGGTTAGCATGATGGAAAAAAATTTTTCTGCTATGGAAACAAAAGTAGCATTAAGATGTAAAAATATTGAGCTAACATATTTAGAGTTGGCTACTATATCAAATAATCTGATGAGATTAATTAGAAACCAATGTCCTGACAGCCAATTAATTCTAGTATGTTTAGAACGCTCAACTGATTTGGTTATTGCAATAATTACAGCAATTCGATTAGGTAAAACAGTAATGCCAGTTGACAGCACTTTACCACAACAAAGAATTGATAAACTATTACTGTTATCTAATTGTGATTTAATAATAACTGACAACTGCAATATAGATCGATTTAGTCAAAAAATTGCGAAGATATTAAACATCAATACGAAAACGGTCTATATAAATAAATCCATTCATCCAAAAACCAAATATAACGCAGACTATGCCATATTCACATCAGGCACAACAGGAAAACCAAAGGGAGTTCTTGTGCAACGCGCTGGCATTTCAAATACTGTTAAGTCGCTCATCAAACATATGAAACTAACATGTAACGATAACTTTTTATCTGTAGCCAACTTTGGGTTTGATATGGCTATTATTGATATATGGATGCCATTAACTCTTGGGGCCACACTGACTATTGCAACAGAAGAAGAAAGAATAACTCCTGAAACGATAATAAGTCTAATTGAGAAATACAAAATCAATTATATGGGTGCAACACCCGCCTTCTGGCAAGCACTAGTTGATTCCAAACTCACAAAGCCATCGCATAAAATTAAAATTTTGACAGGCGGGGAAACACTTCCGAAAAACTTAGCAAGGTCACTCATCAAGATCGGAAGTTTATACAATATTTATGGGCCTACAGAAAATAGTATATGTTCCACAATAAAAACCGTTATTGACGAAAATGATATTACTATTGGCAAACCAATTAATAATGTGAATTATGAGATAAGAGATATATTTGGTAAAAGTGCTCCGTGTTATGCTATAGGAGAAATTCAATTATCAGGGATAGGCTTGTCCCCCGGATATTTAAATGATCATGAAATAAGCCATACTTATTTGACAGGTGACTTGGCTTTTGTTAATGACAAGTCAGACATCGTTTTTTGTGGTAGAGCTGATCAACAAATAAAAATTAGTGGCTATAGAGTCAACAAAGATGAGGTTGTTGACGAAATAGAAAAAATACCAGGTGTTAAAAAGGCAGTTCTGGTTGACACTAAAAGTAATAATGAAACTTATAAGCAGGTTACCTTAACTGCTTATATTGTACCAAAGGCAGTAACAAAATTATCTGTTTTCAAACAAGAAATCGTCAATCATCTCATCGAAGTGTTTCCTCACTATATGATACCCACTAAATACGCTTTTTTATCGCACTATCCAACCAATCAAAATGGAAAGTTAGATATGAAAAATTTAGGTGAGTTCATCCTGAATGATGAGCCCATCGTACAAAATAGTCAGGATGAAATTATCGGAAAAATTGCTTCCATATGGTCAATAATATTAAATACTAAGGTTGATAAAAATCATAATAAAAACTTTTTTGAGCTAGGTGGCAACTCTATAAAAACTACCAAATTAGTCAGCCTTTTGAAAACACATTTTGATAACGTTGACATTAATGTGGTTGATATTTATCGAAATCCTATGTTATTTAGCCAAGCAAGCCTAGTTGCATCTGGGGAAAAAACCACAAGCAACACTATAAAACGCGACTCCAAAATGCGAAATGAAACTCAGTTTGCGATTATTGGAATGTCTTGTAGAGCACCAGATATTGAATCAACAGAAGATCTTTGGGATGTTCTATCCAATAAAAGAATAACCCTTAGTAAACATCAAAATGAGCATATTAATGCAAGCAACTTCGTTTCTACATGTGGAGTCTATGCAAATACTTATTACTTCGACAATGCTTTTTTTAATATTACGAATAGTGAAGCACGAAATCTTGACCCACAGCACAGAATATTACTAGAAATCAGCTATGAAGCGCTTGATGATGCAGGATATTGTGTTAATAAACCAGAAAAAACTGGTGTTTTTACATCATGTGGTGAGAATTATTATAACTATAATTTCCCAGATCGTGTTAATTGTTTTAGTCTAAATAACATTAAGCATCAACTAAATACATCGCCGTCATTCTCGGCTTCCCATATTGCATACTATTTAAACCTAACTGGCCCAGCCATTCATATTGATACGGCATGTTCATCCTCTCTTGTTGCTATTACAAAAGCGTGTCAAAGCATAAAAGACGGAGAATCCGATATTGCTATAGTCGCTGGTGTATCACTAATACTTCCTGAATTTTCAGGTTATTTATATCACAAAGATGGTATTTTTTCAGAAACTGGCGAATGTAGAGTATTTGATCAAAAATCGAATGGTGCTGTCCCTTCCTCTGGCGCAGGTGCATTGATATTAAAGCCGTTATCCAAGGCTATAGAGGATAAAGACAATATTTATGGTATTATCAAAGGTTACTCCGTTAATAATGATGGGAATAATAAAGCGAGCTATACGGCGCCGTCAGTAGATTCCCAGGTAAGATGCTTAACAGATGCTTTACAAAATGCAAATATTAAAACTGATGAAATAGATTATATTGAAGCACATGGAACGGGAACATATATCGGTGATCCTGTTGAACTGCAGGCTATATGTGAAGCGTATAGTGAACGACAGAACCCAGTTAACATAGGATCTTTGAAGGCTAATATTGGCCATACGAATCAAGCAGCTGGAATATTAGGGGTAATTAAGCTTCTGCTTATGATTAAAAATCAATCTATACCTCCACAACCATCCTTTGATAGTTTAAATAAAAATATTAAAACTGATTTAATTAAAATTGAAAAAGAACGTATAAATGCAAGCATTAACACTTGTGCAATCAGCTCATTTGGGCTAGGTGGAACAAATGCACATGTAATAATAACCCGTTATAAAGACACCAAAGCACAAGAATATACAGCAAAAAATTCATATGTGCTTATTCCTGTTAGCGCAAGAAGTGAAAATTTACTAGAAAAAAAGATAATTTCGCTACGAAATTTCTTAATCAGAATTAGAAGTGAAAGCTCATACGATCAAGCATCATTTCTTTATAATCTTGCGTATACACTTCAATACAAAAAAAACCATTGCCAATCACGTATTTTATTTGTTGTTAGCACCTTAGATCAACTAATTCTCCAGCTTGAGGAGCCATATGATCAGGGAAAAATGATTTATTCCATTCCTGATAAAAAAACCATCTCACTTGCAAGAAATTGGTTGTCTGGAGATATCGTTAACTGGAAAAGTTTGCGCCAGAATCCAAATGCAAAAACAACGCATGTCCCAATTTGTGTATGGGATAAAAACAAGCTTAATATTGCACAGGATATTAATATTAAACATAACAAACTAGGTGATAACAACGCCCTTGCTCAAGAAAAATTAATTGAAATATGGAAATACTATTTCAACGAAAATATTAATGTAACATCTGATTTCTACGATCTTGGTGGCGATTCTTTGATGGCCATTGAAATGGCCGACTCGATTTCGAAATTTTTTTCAATTAAAATAAATCCTAACACGCTCTTAGAAAAAAGAAATATAATAGAATTATCTATGTTAATTCAAGAGCTTGAGCATAACTCAAAAAAACAAAAAATATGCTTTTTAATACGACAAGGCACTACAGGAAAAAACTTATTCTTTTTGCCTCCAATTGGTGGTACATCTTTTTGTTATATAACTTTATCAAAGTATATTTCATCAGAATATAATATTTATGTATTAAATGATCCTGATATAGATAGTATAGAGTGCCAATACAGGTCTATTAGCGATATGGCAAAATTTTATTATGATGAAATACTTCGCATACAACCCAGCGGGAAATACAACTTAGCAGGATTATCGCTTGGCGGCATATTATCAATAGAAATAGCCCTAAAATTACAAGAACAACAAAAGACCTTAGGTTTTATCGGGCTAATAGAAAGCTGGGCAAAAGTGCCGTCTGAGCTACTGGATATGAATATTTTTTATTCCATTATTCAGCATCAGCATGATGTAATACTTAAGCAAATTGAGAATACCCCATACAAAATTAGTAAATCACCATGGTTAAAAGTACAAAATGCTAGAATGAATCAGTTGTTTTTGCATAAACAGAAGCCATTTAATTTTCCAGCTATACTTTTCAAAGCAAATGAGACAAACAAATATTTTGCACCGATCGACGAGGACACTAATCACTGGAGTTTTTACACGCAGAGTAATTTAACAATCCATAAGTGTAACGGAAACCATGAAACAATTCTTTATGGTGAATATGGGAAAGCCCTGTCTATACTTATCAATGAATATTTAGAATAATTCTTTCCAAAGATTAAAGTTTGCAAGACCGTTTTTTATGATGCTATTGTTGCGCAAATTTATGTCCTCTATAGCGTATGTGATCATATTCAAAATTGCTTGGTTTGAATTATCAAATACATACTTAATTCGCTCAATACGGATTTCTTCATAAATATTTATAACACGTTCATCTCTATTGGACTTGATGATATTTGCTAAGCACTCTGCATCTTCTAATGCTTGCGATCCACCTTGTTGCATAGATGGTGCACAGGCATGAGAGGCATCTCCTATTAATAATATTCGGCCTTTTCCCCAATATATACCATCTAAAGTTTCAATCTTTTTTTCACTTAAAGTGGATTTTAAAGTGTTTGACTTTATTAAATTATCTTTTAATGGAAAAGCAAAATTTGATAATGCATGATGAAAGTTATTATATATGTGATTTTTATCAAAGTTACTGAAATTATCTTTGCATACCAAACCACAATATGCCATTGAGTCACTTACTGGATGCAATAGCAAAAAGCAGTTCGTTCCAAGGTAGAAGTGGGGGTGCATTAAATTAGACGGCCGATTAAATAGAGCTCTCCAGCAAGTGACATCTAATTGGGTGACATCGCTATTCTCAAACAATAACTTTCTGGTTTTAGAGTAGATACCATCAGCACCTATTACATAGTTATAAGTTGCTTTTTGACCATTACTGAATATAACATTTACATGATTATCGTCTATATGTATGGAATCTAGTTCCAAATTAAATAAAATTTTAGATTTTTTCGCTGCTTTAGACAATGTATTATGCAATATTTCTCGCTCTACAGAAATAAAAGGTAAATTCTTGTGATATTTCTGAGAAAGCATATCTGTCAAATGTAAACCCTCATTGGTAAACACCTGCCATTTGTCAACAGAAAATGAGGCTTCGATCACTTCTTGAAGTAAATTTAAACTTTTTAAGCATTTAGTAGCATTTGCAGGTAAACATATTGCTGCGCCCGTAGATTTTAGTTCCGAATTAATTTCAATAATGTCCGAGCTAATATCATATTTAGCAAGATTAGCTGCCATGGCTAGACCAGCTATCCCTGCACCAATAATAAGTATTTTCAGATCAGCATTATACTTTAACAATTTCACAGCCTTCTTTCAAAGGGAAACAACCAACTTCCACCTTGATACCATTAGGGTCGGTCATCCATACTTGTAAGTTTGATGGTGCCAGCTCATCTCCTAAGCGATAGGGAATATTGTCAGTATTAAGTTTTTCTGGCAATTCATCAAAACCAGCTTTATTAGTCAAAAAAGCAACGTGATCTATTGCGCCTGTAGTCTTTCTTTTTTCCGTCGAGTTTTCTAAACTTGCATAAAGTTGAAATCCTTTAGGTTTGCTATTATCAATTTTTTTTGCCGTTTCGATATCAAGCATATGAACCACCGCTTGATCAGTTCCCGGAAAATATAAAAATTGTCCAAAGCCGCCTTCTAAAGGTTCTCCTAGTTCCAAACCAATATATCGAGTATAAAATTCTATTGTTGCTGACATATTATCTGTTAATAATGCAAAGTGATTCAATTGTACTGTTTTCATGATCTCTCCTTGGTTTAAAGCATTGATCTCAGGTGAACTAATGACTTAATAAATTTATATCCACTCTCTAAATTTGGAACCTTAATATCGTTTAGTTTTGCACATTTAAATACGTGATCAAAATTAGCATCCAGCTCAAGTTCTTTACCTTGATCAAAATCATTCTTCATACTTGGATAGGTTTTTTGTTTTGATGATCGTAGCAATCCCTCAGTTTTGATAATAAATTCGACATCAACGTCTACTGACATGGCTTTTGCAACAGCAATCAACTCACCTCGTAGCGCCTCAAGTTCATCAGCATATTCACTGCTCTTTAATATTTCATCAGAAGATAAATCATACTTAATTGTCAAAATAAACAAGGGTAAATTCAGAGTTAATTTTGTCCATAAATTTATAAAAAACTCATCGCCTTGAGTAACATCAAAACCAGCACGCTGTAGATCCAAAAACATTTTCCGACCCACATCATTAGATAATTGTTTAAAGTAAGCTTGTGTCTTTCCATGATAGCCAATTGAAAAAAGTTGGTGGCCAAAATGATGTGTAAATTTATTGGATTCAGGAGCATAACTTGCCTTAATCCAGGTAACTGTCGGAAAAATACTTGTATCCGGATATTTACGGCCAATTTGATATTCTATGCCGATACCATTTTGTAAAGTCAAGATAATCGTACGGGGTGTTATAACTTTTTTTAAAAGATTTAAAATACGTTCATTATCATAGACCTTAGCGGCTAATACAACAACGTCAATTTCCGATAGTGAGTCAACACTATTTACTATTCTTATATCGTGATATGTGGCTTTTTCTTGACTACAATCGTCACCATTAAAAAATGCAATTCCATTTTCTGATAAAACATGAAAATTGCTTCTAGCTAAAAAGCATACGTTACAGTCAGCAGCCAATAGCTTTGCGCCAAAAACGCCACCAATTGCGCCAACGCCTACAACTAGATAATTAAGTCTTGGCATATTCTCTCCTCAGCACCCATATTTCGACCTCTTAAAGTTGTAATTTTCATTGATATACACTAGCATTATCCCTCAATTATTATTAACTGAATCCAAGATGAATCAAGCAAGCTATCAAAAGCAATTAACAAACCAACCCAAATACTTAAATTTTTTGAGCATAATTTATGTTGCATTTTTATTGGTTGCATCTTTAATAGTCCATAAAATGGTAACTCTCGGTGGCCTAACTGTTTCCGCAAGCACATTAATTTTTCCCTTCACTTATTTCCTAGGTGATGTCATCGCTGAAGTATACGGTTATAAAGTCTCACGCCAACTCATTTGGGCTGCTTTTTGTGCTATCTTTATCTTTGACATGCTATCAGCACTCATTATTAAGTTACCATCTCCTTCCAGTTGGATACAACAAGCAGCTTACAATACTGTTATTTCTCCACTCCCACGAACATTTTGGGGTGATTTCGTTGGTCTGAATGTTGGTGCATTTGTTAATGTGTACCTCATTACAAAATCTAAGATCATCTTACGTGGTCGATTTTTCTTGCTTAGAAGTCTGTTATCAACAGCAGTTGGTGAGGCCATGTTCAACATCATTGCATTTTCCATTGTATTCATCGGTGTTATACCAATCAATGAAATCTTAGGCGCTATGTTTTTCTCATATATATACAAAGCCATTTTTGCACTGCTGGCTGTTTTTCCAGCTTACTTAATTGCTAAATTCCTTAAGAAAAGAGAAAATCTTGATGTCTATGATTACAACACCAATTTCAACCCTTTTAAACTAGAATTATAGCTATCTGCATAACCAAAACAATTTCAGTTTCTAGCATATTATTTTACTATTCTCAAAATTGGTGGAACATTTGATCGTTTTGACCAATGTTTTTTACCACTCTTTACATATTCAATTCCCGCTAATATACCAATGTAGCATGCCTGAGTTTGATCAAAATTCATAAGAACATATTCATTTCTAACAATATCAAGAGGTAACTCGCGGTGTGTTTGACGAGTTTCAAGATCTATATAAACAATAGGGCCTCGCAATATATGCGATCGGAAAGAATACTTACCTCTGTTTTGTTTTAAAATAATTTGAGGTCGGTTGGCACTCACATTTCCTGCTCGAACGCTTTCTTGATATATTATCCCATAATAATAACCAATCCAGCATGCATGAGTCGAAGGTATTTGTGAAAGCAGACCGGTGTCATCAATGAGATCAGCAAAGCTCAATTTAATAAATGCCTTATTCGTTCGATTAAACAAACGGACTTCCTGCTTTTGTAGATCGATACCTTCTACACGACAAAGTGTAAAACGCGTATTACGGATATACATAGCAAATGCTGTTACTCTATTAAAGTATCGTTTTATTGGCTTAAAGATCGCCATATCATTGTTCCTTATGACTCAATCAAAATCACATCGCGATTGAATAACAGGTTATATGATTTGAATTGTTTCATCGATAAAATCCCGCTTTTGTCGGGACGTTAATGATAAAACAACCGTTGTTCGGCCGTCAATTGAAATCTCTCTTAATGTGGCTTCGTCCGTGTCCTCATAATAAACAACAACGAAATCACCATCTCGCGGTTTTTGAGCAGGCCTAATAATCAGAGTTATTCCTCTTAGAAATGATGGCTCCTAAGCATCTCATTGAAGTTGGATATTTCTAAATTATAAGAGCCAATGAGAAACCTTGTCAGATCAAGGATTCTATGAAATGATCAGTAGACCTACCACAGAGGGATTACGCCATGTTACTAAAACTTCTTATCATCTTCACATTTTTTGCTATTTTATTTAGTTTAGGCAGCGCATTACGCGCTTTGATTAAGTCACGAACCAATCCAGCTTCATCACAGCGAATGGTCAAGGCATTAACCGTGCGAATTAGTTTATCGTTGGTATTATTTGGTTTTATTATTTTGTCGTATTTTTTAGGATGGATAACGCCTAATCATTGGGCTTTTATGCATTAATTGTTTTTTTTATCAAGCCTAAAAGTTAATTGTGAAAAATGTGAAATAAATATCGAAGTGAGAGCGTAGATTGGGGAGGTTGTTTACCAACCCAACCTACGCAATAGAACATGACCACGTCTAGCCGAGTAGAATGCTCAACGCGCTATAGCCAATACACAAAAATAAATAATCCTAACCAGACCACATCGACAAAATGCCAATACCACGAAACGGCTTCAAAGCCAAAATGATTGTGCTCGTCAAAATGACCACGCATGCAGCGGATGGTAATAACAATTAACATAATCGTACCAATTGTTACGTGCAATCCGTGAAAGCCCGTTAATAAGAAAAAGGTGGTACCAAAAATTCCTGAATGTAAGGTTAAGGCTTTTTCGGTATACGCGATATCGTATTCATGGGCTTGTAATGCTAAAAAGCAAACACCTAGTAATACCGTGCAAATCATGCCAATAATTAATTGTTTCCGCTTATTAGCAAGCAGAGACCAGTGCGCCCAGGTGATGGTCACACCACTGCTCAATAAGAGGAGCGTGTTAATCGCAGGAAGTCCCCAGGCTTCCATCACGGAATGAGGACCCACGAATTGTGAACCATCGGGATTTTTCAGTAATGGCCAGTGCGCTTGAAAGTTTGGCCAGAGCAATAAATGGGTGAGGATTGAACTTTCTTGGCCGTTACCCGATAACCAAGGAACCGTAATCACGCGGGCATAAAATAAGGCGCCAAAAAACGCCCCGAAAAATAAAACTTCGGAAAAAATAAACCAAATCATACCCCAACGAAAGGATTTATCGACTTGATGATCAAACAATCCCGCACGGCTTTCACGAATGACGGTGCCAAACCAGCCGAACATCATATATATCAACAATAGCCCACCAAATCCCATTAAATAGGGCGCAAACCAATGATGATGCAATAAATTGGCAAAACCAATTAAAAAGCAAAATAAGGCAATCGAACCAATAATCGGCCAATAAGTTGGTTCCGGTAAATAATAACTACCCTGATGATCGCTTGACATGTATTAACCCTCTCTTTCAGCGATAACAAAAAAATTCGTGTGATTATTGGTGAGTTTAATAGTCTACTGGCGCTTAACTATTTCTCGTTGCTTTTGGGTGTTTCACGGCCCATTTAACCGTGTAAATGGCGTAACCCCAAAAAAATTCAACAATCCATACCTCTGCCTAGTGAATTATTAACCCTACCTAACTCACGAATTCGTTTTATTTTTAAGTGCCGTAGATTAACAGCACTTAACTAATTTTGCCAACTGGTTTGCTATTATTTTGATTATCGTGTGCTTTATACATGGTATAAGACAATGTAATTGTGTGTATAGATTTAGGTAAATGTTCATCAAGATGGAACATTAATGGCATGTCGACAGTTTGATTGGCATTTAAATGTTGTTCAGCAAAACAAAAACATTCCGTTTTCTTTAAATATTTTGCTGCATGCCCAGGTGCAACACTGGGGATGGCACGAACATCGACTTTTTCATTGGCTTGATTGTGCGCGAAGAAATAAACCAGTTTATTTTCGCCAGGATGAATTTCGATGACTTTAGTTTCAGGTCGAAACTCAAAGGGAATATTACTTCCCATCGCGGCAAGAAACTCTACCCGAATTAAACGAGTTTTATCGACGTGACCTGCGTATACAGCGGCTGGATTCGCATTAGTTTTGCCGTTAATGCCTAACACATTACAAAATACGTCGTATAACGGTACCAATGCAAACCCAAAGCCAAACATGAATAGCGCAAATAGAATTCCGTAAATTAATAATTTGCGATTATTACGTTGTTGAATAGGTTTATCCATACTATTTTCCTATCAATCGATTTTAGGTGGCGTCACAAAACTGTGATAAGGCGCAGGGGAGGGGAGTGTCCACTCTAAACCATGCGCACCTTCCCATACCCGATCAGTGGCTTTTTCACCATGACCACGTACTGTGCGGATCACATTATAAAGAAATATTAATTGGGTAAAACCAAAAATAAATGCGCCAACAGTGGCTATCGCATTAAAATTAGCAAATTGCAACGCATAATCAGGAATACGACGTGGCATGCCTGATAATCCTAAAAAGTGCATAGGGAAAAACGTAATGTTTAACGAAATCGCGGTTAACCAAAAATGAATTTTACCTAAGGTTTCGTTATACATTATGCCGCGCCATTTGGGTAACCAATAATAAACGGCAGCAATAATTCCGAATAACGCACCAGGGACTAACACATAATGGAAATGCGCAACCACAAAATAGGTATCGTGATATTGGTAATCTGCAGGCACAATCGCCAACATTAAGCCTGAAAACCCACCAATGGTAAACATGATCACAAAAGCGATCGCAAATAACATCGGTGTTTCAAACGTTAGCGCGCCTTTATACATGGTGGAAACCCAGTTAAACACTTTTACTCCGGTGGGTACAGCAATTAGCATCGTGGTATACATGAAAAATAATTCGGCACTTAAGGGGACACCCGAAACAAACATGTGATGCGCCCAAACGATAAAAGATAAAATCGCAATGGCTGCTATCGCATAGACCATGAAATGATAACCAAATAAGGGTTTGCGGCTAAAGGTGGGAATAATTTCAGACATCACGCCAAACGCAGGTAAAATTAAAATATAGACTTCAGGATGACCAAAAAACCAAAATAAATGTTGGAATAATAAAGGGTCGCCACCACCGGCTGCGTTAAAAAAGCTGGTGCCAAAATGACGATCGCACAACATCATGGTGACAGCGCCAGCTAATACAGGCATTACGGCAATGAGTAAAAACGCGGTGATGAACCAGCTCCATACGAATACCGGCATTTTCATATAGCCCATACCAGGCGCGCGCATGTTCATAATCGTGGCGATAATATTAATCGCCCCCATAATAGATGAAATACCCATCATGTGAATGGCGAAAATCATAAAGTCTGTGCTTTTAGGCCCGTAGGTGGTTGACAGTGGCGCGTAAAACGTCCAACCAAAATTAGGTGCAGGACCGGATACCACCAGTGTGCTGAATAAAATAGTAAACGCAAAAGGTAAAATCCAAAAGCTCCAATTATTCAAACGAGGTAAAGCCATATCGGGCGCCCCAATCATCATCGGGATTAACCAATTAGCAAGACCTGTCATCGCCGGCATAATCACGCCAAAAATCATGATAAGTCCGTGCATGGTGGTCATTTGGTTAAATAAATCCGGTTCCACAAATTGCAGGCCAGGTTTAAATAATTCTGAGCGGATCACCAAGGCCATGGCGCCACCAATAAAAAACATAATACAACTGATCCAAAGATAAAGTGTTCCAATATCTTTGTGATTGGTTGTCGTGATCCAACGTTTACAAAAAGCCCAAAAACCTTGGGTGTGTGGATGTCCGTGATCCGAAACCATGTCACTCATGCGTGATCTCCTCCTGCTCTAGGGTCTTAAATTTTATTAACGTAAGGCTTTAACATCCGTGGGTTGAACAATACCACCCGCATTTTTACCGTATTTGCTTTGATTATCATTGCCCCAAGCATTACGTTCATAGGTAACAATCGCGGCAATCTCTAAATCGGATAATTGTGATCCAAACGCCTGCATTGACGTTCCAGGCACCCCGTTTAGCACGATTTTAATATGATCATTTACGGGGCCAATGACAATTTTACCGCCGATTAATGCGGGGAATGTGGGAGGCATGCCAGAACCATCGGGTTTGTGGCAGGCGGCACAGATTTTGTTATATTCTTTTTCGCCGGTTTGCATTAATTCTTCTTTAGTAAACGTTTTATTTAGAGCAGCAGCAGCGGCTTTCGCTGATTCGGCTTTTGCTTGGGTTTTACTCGCCACCCATTTGTCATAATCTTCGGGTGAAACTGCCTCGATGACAATGGGCATGAATCCATGATTAGCACCACACAATTCCGCACATTGACCACGATAAATTCCCGGTTTTTCAATATAAGCCCAATTGTCGTGGATAAATCCAGGAACAGCATCTTTTTTGAATCCAAGATCGGGTACCCACCAAGAATGGATTACATCGTTTGAGGTAATTAAAAAGCGAATTTTACGATGAATGGGGAGCACTAAAGGATTATCGACATCGAGTAAATACCATTTTCCTTTCGGTGCTTTATTGTGAATTTGATCCAGCGGAGTGGCGAGGTTACTAAAAAATGCAATGCCTTCGTTTAAGTATTCATACTGCCAACGCCATTGATAACCGGTTACTTTTATGGTGACATCAGCCTTGCTCGTGTCTTTCATGTCGATTAAAACTTTGGTGGCAGGTATGGCCATGACAATTAAAATAATAAACGGAATCACTGCCCATAAAATTTCGACGACGGTATTTTCATGAAATTGTGCGGCTTTCACGCCACGCGATTTCCGATGCATGATTAACGCATAAGCCAATACGCCAAAAACAATAATTCCAATCGCCACACAAATATAAAAAATAATCATGTGAAGATCGTAGACATCTCGACTGATGGGGGTGACTCCGCGCGTCATGTTAAGACTGGAGTATTTTTCTTCTGCTAGAGCGCTGGAAGAAAAAAAACTGGGAATCAATAATAACAATGAATTGACTAACGCTTTGGCTCGCATACGTCCACTCTCCTTGTATCAGCCAGTGCGAAATCAAACAATACTGTTTGACCGTTGGAATTTTAGTGAGACCATTGTAAACCGAATTATGGGCACAAGTATAGGCTTAATCATTGATTTATTTGCAAGAAAAAAGCGTATGCCAAACAATTATTGTGAGAGGTAAGAGGATAATTAAATTATCCCACTTAAAGTAGATACTCCAAGTGGGATAACTGTGATGTCATGGGCGTGAAATACGGTTTTACCACAACGATACATTACGATCGGGGATACTTTCTTGAATAATGTATTTCACGGCGGCTTGAATATCCGAGTTTTGACATTCTAAACACGCGCCTTTTTTCGGATGAAGTTTATAGCCGTTAATCGCATGTTCGAATACCGTGGGCATGCCGCCATCTTGGGTTAAGATTTTTTCCCAAGCGTCTTTATCACCTAAAATGGGTGCTCCGTATTTTCCATCGGCATGGCACATCGCACAAGATTGGCCATAAACCTTACGACCTAACTCTAACGAGGTGTCTACAACCGGTGGGGCTGTGCGTGCTGGTTGAGGTGCCGAACTTGAAGCATTTTTTCCTTCGGCTTCATTGACTAAATACCGTACCGCATCTTTGATTTCATCATCCGAGCAACTCATGCACGTACCTTTTGGTGGCATCGAGTTAATTCCTTGAATAGCATGTTTGAATAAGGTATCCATGCCTTGGGCAATGCGTGGTTTCCAATCGGCGGCATTACCTTTAATTGGTGCACCCGCAGCTCCCGTATTATGACAAACACCACAATGCGCATCATAAACTTTTGCCCCAATGGCTAATGCTGAACCACCTTCGACTTTTTCGACTTTAGGTTGAATGGCGGGTACGGTTTTTAAATACGTGGCAATGGCGATTAAATCTTGCTGTTGCAAATATTTCAAGCTATCGCGATCCACTTCTTCCATCGGTCCTTGCACTTTACCACTATTGCCTAACATTTCTTCTTGCGAAAACACTTTCACAATCTCGTCGATGGAATATTTTGCTAAGGTAGCGGAAGTGATATTGGGCGCGTAATAACCATTAACAAAATTACCACTTAAATACAAATTCCGATCAGAAGCGCCAAAGAGATTCATTGGACTGTGACACATAGCACAATGACCTAAGCCATCCACCAGGTAACGTCCACGATTCCACGCGGCGGATTGTTTTGGATCATATTGAAATTGGCCTTTATGAAATTGGAAAAATAATACTTTCCAACCGGCTTGTAAAAAGCGAATATTAAAAGGAAACGCCACTTTATTTTTACGATTACGCAAATTGACGGCGGGAATCGCACGGAAATAGGCCCAAAGATCTTGAATGTCTTGATCGGTAATTTGATTAAAATACACGAAAGGAAATACTGGATAATAGTTTCCATGGGGACCAATGCCATCTCTTAATGCGGTTTTAAAATCCGTCTCTGTCCAATTTCCCATACCCGTTTGTTTATCGGGGGTAATATTGGGTGAATAAAATATTCCAAAGGGTGTTTTAAAAGGTAGACCGCCAGCAAAGGGCGCTGTCCCTTCAGCAGAATTAGTGTGGCAAGCAATACAGTCACCAATTTTAGCGAGATATTCCCCGTGTTGAATAATTTTTACATCCTCGGCAGAATATTTTGAGTAATCAATGGTGGGATATGTGGGGTAACTGACTTGACTTGCACCATGTGCTGCCGTGTTGGGGTGCATGGGCTTTTGCGCAAACGCAGCTTGATAAAAGGCACCGCTTATTAATAATAAGCTGGTTAAACCCCAGTGAATAAATTTATTGCGTGTGAATTGTTTCATGGCATTCTTATATAACATAGCTCTTAATCCCTCTGCTTGGTGGGTCAACCCAGGGGCCAACCTTGCCCGATAGTGTATTGAGTTTTTTTTGAAATACAAGGGTTTTATTTGCGATCGGTGCTACTACTATTGATGAGACACTGATCAAAATTTCCTGCGATGTTACTCGCATCTTCTTGGCGGTTGAGTATAATATCGCCTTTTAAACGCCAATAAGTGTTACTTCATGACAGCCAACACCAACTCCTCTACTGCTCGCAAGCCACGACTCTGGCGCTCAACAATATTGGTGGCAAGCTTAACCTTGGTTTCGCGCATTTTAGGGTTTGCTCGCGATATGGTTATCGCCCAAATTTTTGGTGCGGGAGCGGAAGTAGATGCTTTTTTAGTGGCATTTAAAATTCCCAGTTTCATGCGCCGATTATTCGCAGAAGGGGCTTTTTCACAAGCCTTTGTACCCGTGCTTTCAGAATACCGCAAACAACACGATCATCAAACAGTGCGTAAATTTGTTAGTCATATGTCAGGTTTTTTGGCCTTAATCCTATTTATCGTGACTGTGCTGGCAATGTTAATGGCACCCTGGGTGGTACATGTTTTTGCTCCAGGATTTAAAACCACTGATCTGCGTTTTCAACTCAGCTCTCACATGTTAGTCATTACTTTCCCCTATTTATTTTTTATTTCCTTAGCCGCTTTGACTGCTGCGGTGTTAAATACCTACGATAAATTTGCAATTCCTGCTTTCACACCGACGTTATTAAACATTGTGATGATTATTGCCGCACTGTGGGGCGCACATTTATTTGCTGTTCCGGTCATGGCGTTAGCATGGGGCGTATTTTTTTCTGGATTAGTTCAATTAGTATTTCAGTTACCGTTTATTTGGCGATTAAATTTATTAGTTTTTCCCGTTCCATTATGGCGCGACCCTGCGGTGCGACGGGTGCTAAAATTAATGGTGCCGGCTTTATTTGGTGTGTCAGTGGCGCAAATTAATATTTTAATCGATACCATTTTTGCTTCGTGGTTACCCATTGGCAGCGTGTCCTGGCTTTATTATTCCGACAGACTTAGCCAGTTTCCCTTGGGGGTTTTTGGCGTGGCGATTGCTACCGTGATTCTTCCACACTTATCACGCAAACATGCTGAGCAATCTCAAAATGCATTTGCCGCAACACTCGATTGGGGAATTCGTTGTGTGTTATTTTTAGGAATTCCAGCAACCCTAGGGCTTTATTTATTATCTGGCCCGATTTTAGCCACGCTTTTTCATTACGGCGAATTTAAAATACACGATGTAGTAATGGCTAGTCAAAGTTTACAAGCGTTTTCCTTAGGTATTCCAGCATTTATGCTGATTAAAATTTTAGCGTCGGGATTTTATGCTCGACAAGATATTAAAACGCCGGTCAAAATTGGTGTCATCGCTTTAATCACCAATACTCTGTTAAATCTTATTTTAATTTTTCCTTTGGCTCATGCAGGCTTGGCGTTAGCAACCTCGCTTGCTGCCTGGTTAAATGCCGGTTGTTTAGGCTATTTATTAATTAAACGTAATATTTTTTTCTGGCAAAGTGGGATTAAAAAATTTTTGTTAAGAATTTTATTTGCTAATTTAATATTAGTTATCACTCTTAAGAGTTTACAACCACACATTCAACATTGGCTAACCTGGCCTGCGTGGTATCGTGCAGCTCATTTAGTGTTATTTTTATTTTTAGCAATAGTCAGTTATATCACTGCCTTGTGGTTGAGTGGGTTTAAACTTCAAGAATTATTACAAAATAAGGTTGAATAATGCATTTTCTTCATCGTTTAAATCAGCTTACTCAAATTCAACACTGTGTGGCAACAATCGGTAATTTTGATGGATTGCATTTAGGTCACCATGCAATTTTGCAACGTTTGGTTCATCTGGCTGAACAACGCAATATCCCTAGTGTAGTCATTTTATTTGAACCGACACCTACAGAATTTTTTCAACCCAATAACGCACCCGCGCGATTAACCGCATTACGCGAAAAATTAATGTTACTTAAAAAGTATCATCTAGATTATGTGGTGATGCTGGCTTTTAATCACACTTTGGCTGAAATGAGCGCAGATGATTTTATTGAAAAAATTTTACATCAACAATTAAACATTCAACATTTAATTGTTGGCGATGACTTTCGCTTTGGACATCAACGCCAAGGCGATTTTGATTTGTTACTTAACCGTGGTAAACACTACGGCTTTACCGTTGAAAATACACCAACCCTATTATATGCCGATGAGCGCATTAGTAGCACGCGTATTCGTTTAGCCTTGGCCGAAGATAATTTCAAGCTTGCAGAAACATTATTGGGAAGACCTTATTTTATGAGTGGCCGCGTGCGCCACGGTGCCAGGCGTGGACATACCATTGGTTTTCCCACGGCCAATATTCGGTTAAATCGCTTAGTATCACCGTTGTTAGGTGTGTTTGCGGTAAGGGTAAGTGGAGTGACTCAAGAAAAAATTCAGGGTGTTGTCAATATTGGTAAACGTCCTACGGTCGATGGCATCACTACGGTAGTGGAAGTGCACTTATTTAATTTTAATCAAACAATTTACGGTCAGCACATCACCATGGAATTTTGCCATAAAATTCGCAACGAAAAAAAATTCGCCTCCTTTGAACTATTACAACAACAAATTGTTCAAGATTGTGAAGTGGCTAAGCAGTTTTTTGCCGATAGATAGCTATCAATAAAATAAGTAAGCGTGCGCAAAATATGGTTATTAATGTCCAGCTAGAAAATTCATATAAATAATACCAAGTTTCATTGGACTGTTTAAGAATTTCCATTTTTTCTACGTACAATACTTCGCACGCACCGTTACCAGCATCATCGCGAGTTTTACTGCTACGTCGCCAATAAGGCGCGTGTTTCGATTGATAATTAACTAACATGCCCTGAATATAAATTTGATCGCCTACTCGCAGTTGTTGAATGCGTTGCCGAATAGCCTCATCTTGAGCAATTAAATGATTGTTCGATAACTGGCGTGGATTAAAAGCGGTGTAAGAATTTCCAGGAAAATCGATAAAGCAAGTCCATTGTTTATTCCAAATTTTCCACAGTGGAAATTGATCATTCGATAAATTATCTCCGTATAACACACAAATATCTTTAATATTGACATTATCTTTTTCGTAGCCCCAAAAGAAATTATCGACATCATTTTGCGAGGCGATAATGCCCCATAATTTATAATTCGCCACCGGTTCAACGGTAATATTATCGCCTAAATAATTAAACACGAAAGTTCGATGTTGAGTTACGGTTTGCTCGGGTTCGCGCAATAATAAGGGTGAAATTTCATTTGCATTCGGTAAGCGATCCTTATACCACCAGCTTAATAAAAATATTAGCAGTGAAATGATTAGGATGAGATCAAACATTCGCGCAAAAAAAATGAGTAGCGGATCTTGGATCACGCGCAACGCGTGTTTACGTTGTTGTGAGCGCATGGACGAGGAGACTCGCGGTGCGTGCATGTGAGGATTTTCTACTTTTGCGTAAATAATTCCGCATTGCGGGCACTGCCATTTAGGCGCTTTTTCATGTTCCTGGCGCACGTAAGAACATTCAGGACATTGTTTACCTGCGCCATAATACCATTCTTTAGGAATGTGACTAGTCATGTGGACGCTTAAGTTGTTGGGCAATTAGTGCCAGGCGTTTGCCTAATGCTTTACACAAATTTTTTTCCGCCTCTGCAATGGGTAATTGACTATCGGCTCCCGCTAGGTGACTCGGACCATAAGGTGTACCACCGCTGGTGGTAGAGGTTAATTCGGGCTCGCTATAGGGTAATCCAACTAAAATAGCGCCATGATGAAATAGCGGTAGCATCATCGATAATAGGGTTGCTTCTTGTCCACCATGTAAACTTGCGGTAGAAGTAAATACGGCTGCCGGTTTACCAATTAATGCCCCACTTACCCATAAACTGCTGGTAGTATCGAGAAAATATTTTAAGGGTGCTGCCATATTACCAAAGCGAGTGGGGCTTCCTAGAATCAAACCATCACAACGAATTAAATCGTCATGAGTGACATAGGGCGGACCCGATGCTGGTATGGTATCACTTGAGGTTTCGCAAGTGGCACTCACGGGTGGTACTGTACGTAAACAGGCTTCAGCACCGTTTATTTCATTGACGCCCATCGCAATAAATTCTGCCATTTTCGCCGTTGCCCCATAGCGACTGTAATAAAGAATTAAAATTTCGCTCATGATTTGCATTCCTTATTAAAAAAATCCACAATGATCGAAATTAACATGAGCTAAGAAAATTGTCCATGAAAAAACAAATAGTTGCCCAGTTGAATTTTTTGCAAATAATAATTAAACGTTTTTTTTCCGAAGGGTATTATGAACAAGCCGCCGTGCTCACAGTTACCAGTTTATTGGCCATTGTTCCGCTGATGTCGGTGACTGTCACTATTCTTGCAAGCTTTCCGGTATTTCAACACGTTGCTACCCAAATTCAACAATTTATTTTTTCCCATTTTTTAGTTAACTCAGGACAATTAATTGTCAGTTATTTGCAAAATTTTATGAATCAAGCGGCGAAATTATCGGTTTCGGGTTTGTTATTTTTAATGGTTACTGCGTTATTAATGATCCGCAGTTTAGAAAAATCCTTTAATTTAATTTGGAAAGTTCGGCAAAAACGCCAAGGGTTATCGGCTTTTTTAGTGTATTGGGCAATGCTAACACTGACTCCGATTTTATTAGGCGCCAGTTTCGTGGTGAGTTCCTATGTATTATCATTACCCTTACTGCAAGGCACGGCTAATAAAATGGCACATGCGACATTGATTTTAAATTTGAGCGCCATTTTTATTACTACGTTGGCATTTTATATTTTATATTCCGTGATCCCCAATACTAAAGTGCCATTAAAAGCGGGTTTAGTGGGCGCTGCAATTGCGGCGGTTTGTTTTGAACTGGCTAAAAAAACATTTACAGTTTATATCTTACATTTTTCCAGCTATCAAATGATTTATGGCGCACTTGCGACCATCCCGATTTTTTTCTTATGGGTATATTTATCTTGGATAATTATTTTATTCGGCGTGTTACTCACTCATTCCATAAGTCAGCGCAACGTTTACCGAGCACCTCAAGAGGGTAGTGCGTTTATTCAAGCATTAACCTATTTAAATTTATTTTGGCAAGCTCAACGTCAAGGCCAAGCACTCTCCTTATTTGAATTATTAAAATCCTATACGGGCGATTATCCCATCGCTCCAGAAGATCACATCAAGGTATTGTTGAAAGCGCGCTATCTTCACGTCGTCGATCGCGATCACTATATTTTAAGCCGAGATTTATCAGCAATTAATTTATATCAACTCTACCAAGATTTACCCTGGAAATTACCCAATGAACACGAGCTTACTCACTCCGAAAATTTTCCTAATTTAATCGCTGCCAATCAAGCCATAAAAGAAAATCTAACAATTAGTTTGGCAGAATTATTTAGCGTGCCTTGAGAGTGCTATTAACGGACTTGGATCCATGATTGTCTGCCCCAATCATTTAACCCAGGATTTTCGCCAACAATTTCAATATTACCACTGGTACTGGTTGAATATTTATATTCTATCGTTGGAGTAGAGATAATACTCGGTGGTTGAATTAAACCCGAACTCGATTTTATGCCACTGGCACTGATGGGTGCGCCTGCATAACTGACTTTATCGCTGTCGGTAAAATCATTATCTTTGTTTAAATCAAAGGGCGTATTATCCAAACGCGATCCGTCATTCATATCTAATTCCATGAGCCAACCGGTGCCTCCAAATTCACAGACATTTTGCGAAGGAATAATTGTCGTGAAAATAATTTTTTTGTTGCGAATAATTGAACGTGTGACTTGTCTCTCACCCGTTGCCGGTTGACCACTGACTTGTAAATCTAAATACCAACCGCGTTGTACCGCACTGATGAAATTATTGCTGACCACACGGATGGTAGGATTATCTCCTCCTACGTAAGTTTGTTCCGCTAAAATTTGTTGTTGTAATAATTGCCCCCGAATGGTAGGTGTCGTATGCAAATCTTTGACGCCGTAAAACGTTTGCACGCCTGACGTTGCAGGATTGTTATCAGACGCTTCAATGTATTTTCCGGTGCCAAAAAAGACATAAATGCCGCGCGGTGAATTTTCAACAACCCCTAATGAAGGTTGTGAAGTAATCGGTTGACGATTGCTAGAAGCATCGATAGCTACAAAAAGCGGTTGACCACTAAAGCTTACTCCCCAATTGGCTGGATTGGCATCGCGCAGATCAAATTTCCACAGATTGCCAAATAAATCTCCAGCATAGACATAATCTGCAATAAAATCACCGTCAATATCGGCAACAGCCGGTGTGGCAAGTCCATTCGGTCTGCCCGTGGCGAGTGGATCACTCGAGCTACCCACTCCGGTATCGATTTTTTTGATTAAAGTACCTGTTCTAATATCAACAATATATAAAACGGCATTTCCAGTAGTACTCGCATTACCATCCGCGACCGTATTGTTATAGCCATTACCAAAAATGGCAGCCCATTGACCGTTATTTAAACGCACAATTTGAGGTTGACTGAAGGTGTAACCTAAATCTGCATCATCGCTATCGTTAAATTCCCACAACACAATTTGCGAGGCATTATTTTCATCGGCAAATAAAGTAGGATTGGTAATATCCAATGCGAAAATCGCTTGTCCACCTTTGTTTAATCCGCTGGCTAAAACGGTATGCCATTTTTGATCGGTAGAAAAAAAGACGTCACCGACATTGGGACTACCATCCACAAAATATTGATGAGCATAATCGGGATTGGTTAAGACATTTAAGCGCGGCAACACTGCGGCTGGAATATACGACATTTCAATTCGACCATTATTAGCATTCACAAAATGAAGCATGCCATCATTAGCACCCACGTATAACATCGCCTGCCGATTAATATTATTGGCTTTAAATTGCGCATAGGTTTCAGCAGAACTGCCAGTTTCAGCCGATCCGGAAGGAAACGCTAATGCCGCATAAGGAAAACTCGGATAGGTGACAAATACTGGAGATGAATTGACAATATCTCCCATGACATGATCGCGGTTTCTAAACGTTCCACCATTTTGAATTTCTGCATTGCGTTTACCGCGAATATATTCGAGACGTGCTTGTCCTTGGCTATCTGAAACCCCCGACACCGGATTAATATGATGATAATTTTGCACCGTCGTGCCCACAGTAGACCAATCATATTTTACGCCGGTATTACTGGCTTTTAGATAAGTAATAATTTCACGTCCAGAACTCCAATTTTGATTATCCAAAATTAATCCGGCGTCCCATAATGAACCGAATGGACCCGAGCCCGTAGTAATTAATGCGCCGGTGGCTGGATTAAGGGCAAATGAAAGTAATGACCCAGTCCAATTTTCACTATTAAATTTTGCTTGATAAAGCCTGGTTTCCGAATTTAATGCGCTACTATTTACCGAACTACTGGAGGCGGAACTCGATTGTGCTAAGACATTATTAAATAACGTTGTTAATTGTTGTTCGATAAATTGTGGTTGAGAAACTAAAAAATAATTATCTGGCACGCCATCTCCATCTACATCCCATTCTAATGGATTATCGGGAATATTATTGCCATTAATATCATTAAAACTTCCCCATTTTGCAGCATACCATAGTGGATTGGGTAACACAGGTGTTGCAACGCCAGTTGCGCTCGGGGTAAAAGTTCGAGTGGTATTTAAAGGTAATGCCGTATTATCATTCCAATTACCACCCGGCAATTGCCCTGGGGGGGTATCTAAAAAATAATCGACATCCGCACCTGTGCTAGTATCCGCATCGCGAACTTCTAAATAAGTGCCATCGGCGGTGGTGCCGGAAATCACATATCCCATGTGTTGGATAATACAACCGGCGGCATAGGTACTATTTAGTGTAATACTCACCGTATTATTGGCATTCACTTGATAGCTATAACGCACGATAGCATCCATATCATGATCGGCACCTTGTTCAGCATCTTCAAAATTGACTCGAAATACACCGACTGTTGGGCCTAATCCTTCAACATAGAAATCAACAATGGTATTGGTCGGCATATACCCATTGCCTTTACAGCCGCCCACCGATTTTGCAAAAGGTGCAATAGTAATGGTTTTATCGCCGACTTGAATGGGGATCGTGGCTACAGGAGATGAAAAAGTCATGGTAAATGTTTTGGCCTTTTGATTACCTTGCGCGCTGTTTAAATCGTTAGTTGCACCGAAATACGCCACGCTGGCTGAATAATAGGAACCTTCTTTAGTAGGTTCTTCAGGAGCAAGTCCTCGAATATTGCCAAAACTGGTAATCGTTTTTAAGGTTGGCGCTTCATCGTTATCAGCACCACTCACGCCAATAAATTTTGATTGAGGTCCACCCATTTCATGATCCCAAATGGTTTGACCCAGAGTGCTCACGTTTAATCCCGATAAATCACCGGTAAAAGAACCAAACGCACTACCAGGAAGTTGATCACTGTCGTAAGAGGGATTGGTATCTGAAATTACTAACATATTGGGTTTTGCACAATAAGGATTATTGGCGGGGGCATAGGGATTTTGCCAAGCAGGAGCGGGCATGCCAAGTGCGGCGTCATCGCCACCGAGGTAATAATAATCGGCAGTCGGCGAGCCTTTTCCCGCAAAATAACGCAATGATTCATACATCATTTCCGCAATGGGATTGCCCCAGGCTCGGCATTCTCCTTCGAAAAATTTGCGATCAAAAATATATCCGCAATTCGAGGTATGTTCGTAACCACTACTAAATCCCAAAATACGCATATTATTAATTGTTCTGATGATGCCCGTCGTCGCCGTTAAAATACCGCTGTTGGGATCAATTTCATCAGTGATATAACCAATATTTTTTCGTAGCATACCGCCGGATAAGTTTTTTCCCCAAGAACCCGTGATCAGTCCAAATTTCATCGATTGATTTTCACCAAAGCGATGCAATAAGCCTATGGGTTTAGAATTACCATTAGGATAACTTTGGCAATTATTTTCTTCTAACCCCGACGCGCACACTAAAACGCGTACGTAAAAATCTGTAGGTGTCACAGTGGGACCACTTCCCCCGTTGAGCACTCGATTATTCGCCACCGGACGTTCAATACTCACCCATTCCCAAATGCGATAACCGCTATTAAGTAGTACCCGTAACCGTGGATGTCCGCTGGCATCCGATTGCAATGTGGTATTGGCAAATAAATGTCGGTTGCTTCCAGTGGGTGCGGAATAGGGTGTGTAATCTGCAATATTATAGCCATCGACTGCGATGCTTCGATATTCCTTACCCCAACTATGCGCGTCTTGCACAATACGAGCGCGCTCGAGAATAGTAGCCGTATTGGAATCGGTAGAGCGGAAACCGCCATATAACGATTTGCGTAAAATATCCATGCGCGTCATGGTTAAATAATTTAAAAAATCGCCACTCCATTGCCCACTGCATTTTTTATTTGCCGTGACACTCACAGGATTAAAACGACTACTGCCATAGCTATAACATTTATAAGAATCAAAATAACCATAATAATCGATAGTATCGGGTTTGTAGCCCACATCAATTACGCCATCGCCATCGATATCGGCAGCATCGTTATACGCTTCATAAAATAATTTATGATCACGTCCTAACACCAACATAGTGAGCGGTGGCACCGTATCGGTTAAAAATAATGGACTATCGGCTAAATTTAAGGGCGCGGCTGTTGTCGCACAAGGTATGCCGAATGCCAGCAAACAAAGAAACGTAGTTAATAGTGATTTCATTTTCATCATCGTCACCGTATTAATATCGCCTTGCGACTGTGGCTTTTAAAATCGTAATAGCTTGAGGACTGGTGCCCACGGCTCTGGTAGTAACCCGATAATAATGTTTGCCCTGAGGTACTCCGGCACCAATTTGCATGGAACTATCGGAAACAAAACGTAAATATTCGATCACATATTGCGATGAACCCACGGCACTATTGACGGGCGTTGCCATCGCCGCAGAATTAGCACCCCACCAAATTTCAGTTTGATCTTGCAAATAGCGGTTAGAATCATAGGAAATAACACACGGTTGAGTGGCGCACGCGATCACGGGGATGGGTTCTGTGGTTAAATTTAAAATCCAATTTTCTCCTTCACGCAGACCGGCTTCAGCGGAATGAAAAGACACTTCACTATCGCGCATATTGGCACTCATTTTTTCTTCTAATAGACTCGTCCGAATGCCGGCAGTGCCCAGTAACGATAAAACCAATAACATGATTAAAGCGACAGCCAGTGCGGCACCGCGATGTTGATTAAATTTAATTTCATGTCTCATGTGTAGGTTCCTGGTTTAACGGTTACGTAAAGAAATAAACACATTCCATTGTCGCCTCGATAAATTATCCCCGGGATTGGTAACGGTGCTTCCATTAAAAGTATAGGCGGTTTCCATTTCATTGACGGCTTCAATACTACTGACCAACGCGGCAATATTGACACTGACGACATTGGGCCATTCATTATTACTTTCCACTTGGTCAGCCGTGCGATAAGTATCGGCATTACCATCACTCGTGGTATCCACTCCGTAGACGACTTGAATATTTTCCACCCCTTCAATTAATTCGCGTTCTTCGCCATCTTCCTCTTGGCGATAGAGTGAATAAATAGGATCGCCGGCATTATTCGTGCGGTTAGAGTCTTTAATATAATAAGCCGTTAATTCCAGACGCGTCACTTGCGCGTCGGTTTGATACAGTTTGGATAAATTATCCGACGTATTGCCTGTAGCAGCATGGGCAATCTGATAATCGCTAGCCCCGCCGCCACCCACGGCAGTCGCACGGAAAATATCGGTAAATTGGCAGTCGCTGATCATTAAAATATCATTTGCTGCAATTTGGATGCGATTACCCGGTACAGTGACCACGCTTGATGTGGATGTCATTACGCTGGTTAAATTAACACTATCGCTAGCGCCTTTACGAACAATAATCACATCCGTATTCGGGCGAATACTGGTACCACTTTCGAGAGCGGTAGTTAACCAACTGGGAAGCGCTGGCACCCAAGCGCTGCCACTGTATTCGTGGCCGCTGATCACAGAATTGGTACCAAAGGCCAAATTGGTAGATGCGGGGCTTAATAAATTATTTGGTGTGGTGGTATTTAAATTCGTGCACCCTTGAAATCCTGCGGGGCGAATATCGTTAGTTAAAAATCGATGGAGCATGCGACCATTTTCTTGAATGCGCGCTAAACCTTCTTGAATGCGATAACTGGCTTTATTACTGATAAAAATATCGATAATGCCGAGGACTAACACTAACCCTAATACTAATGCCAGCATCAACTCGACTAACGAAAATCCTTGCTGTTTTTTTAGAGTCAATATCGCAGTACTCATTGTACTAACTCAACAGAAAAACAGCTTAAATTGGTTAAGGGATTACTGCCGCAGACTGGATTGGGGGCATCAGTGGGACGACGATCCCATTTCACGGTAACCGTATAGCGTCCGGTTGCGGCATTAAAACTAATTTCGCCGGCACCACTGGGTAACATAGTCGCGAGAGTTTGATTCCAGGTAAAGGCATCCCTTGCCGCATTATCCGCAGGATTACACGTGGTGCAACCTGGCGCGACCGTGGGGATGCCTCCGCTAAAATCATAATTGCCATTATCCACAGCTTCAGGGTTGGCGCGCATGCGATCCAACATTTCATAGGCATGGCTGGAAGCAATGCTACTTAAATACGCATCTTGGCTATAACGCACACTATTGGTTTGCAACATTGCCATGCCGAGCAAGCCAATCGAAATGACCATCACGCTGACTAATATCTCGATCATGCTAAAACCATGTTGAATATGTATTGTCTTCATTATCATTTCACACTCATCGAATTAAATAGTGTGCGATAATTTACTGAAGAAATAGGGCGGATGATGCTTGAAACGCCAAGCTGAATTTTGCTACTGCTTTGAATCCCACGGGTTATCTCCGATCAAAAATACGAGATAACAATCCAAGAGATTTGCCCAGCTCTCCACGCTTAAATATGCACACTTGCACTTATAAAGCTAGTCAAAAAAAATGTAATATGCAAGTTTGCAGCATTTTTAACGGGTTTTTCGCTGATAAAAAATCAATTTGACAAATTCAAGGAAAATTTTGCCGGATCTTGTCAAGTAAAACGAGCTTGATTATCGTAATCTCACCCATGCACGATCATTCCGATTTTTAATAAACAGCGATTACCAATCATGAATTTCTGGTATGATTGGCCAAACGATAAGCATTCGACGTATCTTATGATTCATACTGGGGAAAAAATGCATTATAGAATTCAAATTAATTTATTATTACTCATGATAACCAGTTTACTGGTAAAAATCGTCTTTAATATCTTTTTAGCGCGACATTTGCCTAGCCATGTTTACGGTGATGTCAACTTAAGTTTGCAATTAGTGGGATTTGCGGCAGTGTTTATTTTATTAGGCACCGACAGTGGCGCTAAACGTTATTTAGCTAAATACATTTCTCGACGCTTGGATTATGCGGTGGAAGGTTATCTTAGTTGGAATTTTAAATTATTAATAAAATTGGTGGGATTGTTTTTATTTTTAGCGTTGATCACCTGTTTTATAACGCTTTTACTCAATATTCACGATCCAGAAAAACTTGAACAATTACACATAGTATTGTATTTAATTTGGATTTCTCCTTTGTTAGCATTGGTCAATTTAATGGGAAGTTATTTGCTCAGCACGCAGAATTTATATTATTCTTATTTTTTTAAAAATATCGCAATTTATCTAGCTTATGCATTGGGGCTCGGGTTTGCCGTCTATGGTTTTGAATTATTGATTTCCAGCGGTTTGATTCTGGTTATTTTTTCGATCGGCTTATTGCTGGTGATTGCCATTCAATTTATTCTCTTTTCAATGTCTTTAAATTCTGCCTTAAAAATTAATTATGTCAATGTTCTCATGAATCCTCCGCTTTATAAACCCAAATGGATTAAAACATCAGTGCAGTTAATTTTTAATAATATGATTTACACCGTTTCCGCTACCCTGGATTTACTGGCAGTTGAAATCATCCATCCTTCAGAAAATGCGGTGGGTTATTATTCGGCAGCATTAGCCCTCACCGCCATCGTTTGGAAAACCACGGATGTGCTGAATTTCTTCAAGCCGAAAATTAGTACCTTGGTGGCGGAAAAAAGTTGGCAAAAACTCCAGGCCGATGTGCAAATTTCTACGCTCATTATGTTGGCTGCTGGCGCCGTATTCGGATTATTAATCATTGTTTTTGCCCAAGGTTTACTGGGAAATCTATTTGGCGCGGAATATACCGCGGCCAAGTCTACGGTGATGTTATTAGTGATTGGAAATTTTATTAATACGTGGGGCAAACCTGCGCGGGTACTTTTATCTTATTCGGATAATGAGCAAGCCGTGTTGCGAATTTTACTGTTAGGCTTAATATTAATAACCGTATCCTCGCTCATATTAACCCATTTTTATGGCATGATAGGCGCAGCCTTCGCCACCATTCTTACCTCGGTGTTTACCACCGTTGGATCAATTAAGATATTGCGCAAACACATTCCTTGTAAAACCTTATTATTTATTTGATAAATCTTGAAGAGAGCGCTATGATTTTGCAGCAAAATATGTTTGGTAATAGGAAGAAAAGCAATGCCATTTTATGAATATCAGTGCCAAGCCTGTGGCCATCATTTTGAAGTATTACAAAAAATCAGCGACACACCGTTAAGTCAATGTCCTCAGTGTGGTAAACCCCAATTGAGTAAACTGGTGTCTGCGCCGAGCTTTCAATTAAAGGGCTCGGGGTGGTACGAAACTGATTTTAAAAATAAACCTCAACCGGAAGCCAAACCAGCGGAAAGTACCACCAGCACGGAAGCGAAAAAAACGGATAGTCCTGCGGAAACCAAAGCCGAGTAAATTTCCGCATTCATTTTGACGTGAAAAGGGTTCAAACGTTTGGAATAGGCTCTTATACATCCTTTAATACGCGATAACAAAGCTTGGAAATCTTGAACAAGTGCTTAATGCTCTTTCAATTCATCGATGGGTTTAAGCACTGCTTCACTCACCATTTCTGGCTGAATAGTAATATGTTCAATGGCAAATTCATTTTTTAATAAATGCTTTATCGATCCTAATATGCGATCCCACTCCTCAAAACGCAAAATAGTCACATGAGCGGTGAGCGCAATCATGCCAGATGATAAAGTCCAAATATGTAGATCGTGAACGGATTTAATTTCTTTAATGTTGGCTAAACGATAACCTACTTCGTTTAAATTAATATGCCGAGGCACGCCTTCCATTAATACGCTTAAAGTATCGCGTAATAAACGCAGACTGGAAATTAAAATTAAAATACAAATAAAAAACGATAAGATCGGATCGATGGGATACCACTGAGTAAAATACACTACCGCACCGGCGATTAACGCAGCCACTGAACCCAACAAGTCACCGAGCACATGCAATAATGCTGCGCGCATATTTAAGGATTGTTCGCCGCGCGCTAAAATAAGGGCAACACTAATATTAACGATTAATCCCACAAAGGCTATCACCATCACGCCGCCACCTGCGATAGGTGAGGGATTTTGTAATCGCTGAATGGCTTCAACGGTAATCGCAATCACGACTAAAATAATAAAAATACTACTGATTAATGCTGCCATAACTTCCGCACGTCCCAAACCATAGGAATGTTTGTGAGAAGGAGGTCTGGCCGCAATCCACGTGGCAACTGCTGCTAAAATTAAAGAGAGCGAATCTGCAAACATATGACCAGCATCGCTTAACAACGCCAGCGAACCCGATAAATAGCCACTAACGGCTTCAATCGCGGCAAAAATACAAGTAATGATGACTGCTAACCATAATTTTTTAATATTTTCACGCTGATGATGGTGATGTTCATGATGGTGATGACTCATAGCACTAACCTATAAAAATACTTGAGATTGCGGTTGTTCTTGCCAGGCCTCTTTACTGTGACGAATAATCATTTGCATCCCCTGACTGATTTTTTGCGCTAAATTTTTTCTTAGTTTAAATCGTACTAAAAGAATTTTTCGTTGAGGATGCAGTGATAATAAATAATCATCACTGGTTTGAATGGCATCGATTAAATTTAATCCTACGGCTTGTTGGCCGTACCAATATTCACCCGTAGCAATTTTTTCTAAGTCGACCGCGGGGCGGTGTTGTTTGATAAATTGTTTAAACAGTTGATGCGTATCTTCTAACTGCTCTTGAAATTTTTGGCGACCTTCCACAGTATTTTTTCCAAGCAGGGTGAGAGTACGTTTATATTCGCCAGCGGTTAATAACTCCACATCGACTTTATGATCTTGTAAAAACCGATGAAAGTTGGGAATTTGAGCAACGACACCGACAGATCCCACAATGGCAAAGGGTGCTGCGAGAATTTTATCGGCAACACACGCCATCATATAGCCACCACTCGCTGCTACTTTATCGACGCAGACGGTTAATTTAATCTGCTGGTTTTTAATGCGTTGTAATTGTGATGCCGCCAATCCATAACCATGCACGACACCGCCTGGGCTTTCTAACACTACCACGACTTCATCTGCGGGCGTCGCCGCCATTAAAATAGCATTGACCTCTTCTTGCAAGTGCTGAACAGAGTTGGCTTGCACATCACCTTTGTAGTGGATCACAAATACAGTATTAGATGTTTTATCCGCGCTATTTTTTTGTAGATGCTTTTTTTCTTTGCGCCATTTTTTTAAGGCAGCTTTATCTAACACCGCTTCTTGTATCGCCTCTTGATAATCGGTGAATTTTTTATTTAAGTTTTTTAATTTTATTTTGCCATTTGCTGCTAATTTATTTTTACCGGCAACCGCCGCGACACTGACTAACACGATAATCACCGCCATCACCAGGGTGAAGGTTTTTAATAAAAACATCCCATACTCTGCAAGAAAATGCATACTGCACCTACCTAAAAACAATGTGTATTTTTATTTGAGCGATTTTATGTTAAAAATCGCAACAAGGCTATAACACGAGAGAAACTTATGACATTTAAATGGAACATCGCAATAGGACTGATGACGTTAATTTTAAGTTTGACTACTTATGCTAGCGGGATCGACAGTGCCTCATTGAGTATAGGTGCTGGTAATCCGGCGCATTTGCGAGGAGCGCGGATTGCTGTTCAGAAACTCTGGAATTTACAGCTTTTTCCCTCCGATGGCTGGTCGATTGGTGGATATTGGGATGCCAATCTTGCTTATTGGCACACCAAAGGTGATAGCAATGGTCGTTATAAATCGATTAGTATTATTGGATTAAATCCGGTATTTCGTTTGCAACCGAATCACAACGTTTTGTGGACATTGCGTCCCTATTTTGAAGCCAGTGTGGGGATTGCCGCCCTGAGCGCCAAAAATTTAGCGAATCGTGGCTTGGGGGCAAATTGGTCGTTTGAAGATTTATTGGGACTCGGTGTGCGTTTTGGACAACACCAACAATATGATGTGAGTTTGCATTACCTGCATTATTCTAATGCGGGAATTAAACCGCCGAATAATGGCATCGATGTCAAATATTTATTAACCCTACGATATTATTTTAATTCTTGATGTTACACCATCTATTTTTTATCACTAGCTTATTATTGCTCCTTATTCATGTGTTAGGGGTAGTCTATGCGGCGCACGCCGTGTTAACCGTGCGCACGGCGCAAGGTGCTATTGCTTGGATTATGGGATTATTGATTTTCCCCTATATTACCTTGCCGTTGTATTTGGTTTTTGGCAGTAAACGTTTTCATGGTTATGCCGAAGCACACCGCAAAATTTATGCAGAATTTCGCGATAACATCAGCAATATTTATTCGCAGTTGGAGCCGTTTCAATATCAATATTTCGAAAAATTTCTTCCTATTCAAAATTTAGCTCGCGATATTCAAGGTGTTGGATTTTTATCTGGAAATTACAGTCAGTTATTAATTAATGGTCAAGAAATTTTTGACGCCATGTTAGCAAAAATTCGTGATGCAACAACCTATATTTGTCTGCAAACCTATATTTTTCGACCGGATGTGGTGGGTAATCAATTTAAGAATATACTAATGCAAAAAGCACGGAATGGCGTTAGAGTTTATTTTTTATACGATGAAATTGGCTGTTATTTTTTGAAAGATCGCTATTTGCAAGAAATGCGCGATGCCGGCATCCAGGTGAGTGCGTTTCAAACGACCCGCGGACATGGCAACCGTTTTCAAATTAATTTTCGCAATCACCGTAAAATTTTAATTATTGATGGTGAATATGGATTTTTAGGTGGAATTAATTACGGCAAAGAATATTTAGGCTTAGATCCTAAAATTGGCAATTGGCGCGATACTCATTTACTAATTCAAGGACCAGCCGTGCAATGTTTGCAAATTACCTTTGCCAAAGATTGGTATTGGGCGACTCATCAATTTGTGAATTTGAATTGGCAAGTAAAAAAAACACCCAACAATCAACCCTGTTTAATTTTACCCACAGGACCTGCGGATCATATCGCTAGTGCTAGTCTAATGCTGTTAGATTTAATCACCAAAGCCAAACATAAAGTGTGGATTGCTTCTCCCTATTTTGTTCCGGATGTGAGCATTCTCCAAGCCTTAGAATTAGCTGTATTACGCGGAGTGGATGTGCGAATTTTATTACCGTCCCGCTATGATCGACTATTTGTTTATTTATGTTCGATTTCATTTTATCCCGAGCTTGCTAAATCCGGCATTCAACTTTATCGCTATGAAAATTGTTTTTTGCATCAAAAAGTATTATTAATTGACGATGAACTCGCAGGCGTTGGCACTTTAAACTTAGACAATCGATCGTTATACATTAATTTTGAAATCACCGCATTAAGCACCGATGCGCAGTTTGTAGCGAAAGTAGCGCAAATGTTGACGGAGGATTTTACTAAAAGTTATCGAGTGAATTTAAATTCGTATGAAGAACATTCTTTATGGTTTAAAATTTTAGTGAAATTCGCCGGATTATTCTCACCGATTTTATAAATCTCGATTAGCTACGCTGCCGGCTCCATAATACTTCTGTCCCACCGTCCTGGCGGGCAAGCGCACGAGCAAAGACAAATAATAAATCGGATAATCGATTCATATAATGAAGCGTTGCTAAATTAATGGGGGCAATACGATTTAAAGTTACTAACTCTCGCTCAGCACGCCGACACACAGTCCGCGCCACATGCGCGTAAGCGGCGGCGGTATTTCCACCAGGTAAAATAAATTCTTTCAAACGCGGTAAATCCGCATTCACGGCGTCTAAATTTTTTTCTAAACGAGTAACATAGTTTTCGGGAATAAACTGTGTGCCAGGCAAACACAATTCGCCGCCAATATCGAATAAGTCGTGTTGGATTTCGATTAGACAAGCAGCTAGGTTTTCAGGTAAATTGGGCACGGTGAGCAGCAAGCCGATGAAACTGTTTAATTCATCAATCGTGCCGTACGCTTGAACACGGATATCGTCTTTGCTAATCCGCGAGCCATCGCCAAGACCAGTGCTGCCATCATCGCCAGTGCGCGTGTAAATTTTTGATAAACGGTGTCCCATAAATAAAAACCTAGTATGAATAAATTGTGGCTCATACTACACGATCGAGACAAATGAATGAAGAGTGAAATAATCATCCGCACCATGCGCCAAGAAGACGTGTGGAACGTCAAGCTCATCGAAGATGAGGTGCAAATTGCGCCATGGAGCGAACAAATTTTTCGGGATTGTATCGATGTTGGCTATTCTTCCTGGGTAATGATGCAAGAGGAGATCATGCTGGGGTTTGCCATGATGTCAAGTGCGGTGGGTGAAGCGCACCTACTCAATATTTCCCTGGCAAAACACGCCCAACATCAAGGTCATGGGCAACGGTTAATGAACTTTATGATTGCCAAAGCCCGCGAATTACAGATGATCAAAATGTTTTTAGAAGTGCGTGTTTCGAATCAAGCCGCCATTCAATTGTATAAAAAACTAGGATTTACATTATTATCGATGCGCAAAGATTACTATCCTGCAACCGATGGGCGCGAAGATGCGTTGGTGATGGTTTTGAATTTAACCTAAGAGCTTCAGAGGGTAAAGGCGTTAAAAACCACGCTTAAAACGCGCGAGTCTATTCGCATCTAGAAATGAAACGAGTATAATCCATTTTTAATTTTGATTGAGAATGCTATGCAAAATTCCCCTATCCACAAACGCCGCACCTTTGCGATTATTTCTCACCCCGATGCCGGTAAAACCACTATTACTGAAAAATTATTATTATTCGGTGGCGCAATTCAATTAGCAGGCAGTGTCAAAGCACGTAAAGCATCGCGGCACGCTACTTCAGACTGGATGGAATTGGAAAAACAACGCGGTATTTCGGTGACAACATCGGTGATGCAATTTCCCTATCGCGACTGTATTTTTAATTTACTCGATACGCCAGGACATGCCGATTTTTCCGAAGACACCTATCGCACGTTAACTGCAGTTGATGCGGCATTAATGGTGATTGATGCGGCAAAAGGTGTTGAGGAACGCACGATTAAACTCATGGAAGTATGTCGATTGCGTAATACCCCGATTATTACCTTTATTAATAAAATGGATCGCGATACCCGTGAACCCATCGACTTATTAGATGAGATCGAAGCCATTTTAAAAATTGGTATTACACCGCTGACTTGGCCGATTGGGATGGGAAAACATTTTCGCGGAATTTATCATTTAGCGCATGATACGATTTATTTATATCAAAGTGGTCTCAACGAACAACGCCAACAAGCACAGCAAATTCAAGGACTCCATAATCCCAAACTCGACGAAGTGTTAGACTATCAGGCGACACAATTACGCGATGAAATTGAACTTTTAAAAGGTGCGGCGCCTGAATTTAATCAGCAGCAATTTTTACAAGCCAAATTAACTCCAGCTTATTTTGGATCGGCGATTAATAATTTCGGCGTGCAAGAATTATTAGACGCCTTCGTTGAATTTGCACCACCTCCACAACCACGCGCCACTTTAACCCGAGAAATTACACCACAAGAAGAAAAATTCTCCGGTTTTGTTTTTAAAATTCAAGCCAACATGGATCCTGCTCATCACGATCGCGTGGCATTTTTACGGGTGTGCTCAGGAAAATACTCAAAAGGCATGAAAATTTTTCATGTGCGCGATCAAAAACAAGTGCAAATCAGTAACGCTTTGCAATTTATGGCGGGTGAGCGTGAACAAGTGGAAATTGCATGGCCTGGTGATATTATCGGATTACACAATCATGGTACGATCCAAATTGGCGATACCTTTAGCGAAGGTGAAACACTGCAATTCACGGGAATTCCAAATTTTGCACCAGAATTATTTCGGTTAGTGCGGTTGCGCGATCCCCTCAAAACTAAAGCCTTATTAAAAGGCTTGCAACAGTTATCAGAAGAAGGCGCTACACAATTATTTCGACCACTGGATAGTAACGATCTCATTTTAGGTGCAGTCGGGATTTTGCAATTTGATGTCGTAAAATATCGTTTACAAAATGAGTATCGTGTAGAGTGCGCTTACGATAATGTCTCGGTGCTTACTGCGCGCTGGGTGTATTGTGATGATATAAAATTACTCGAGCAATTCAAACAAAAAAATCGCATCAATTTAGCCCTGGATTCCGGTAATCATTTAACCTATTTAGCACCGAGTCGGGTGAATTTAAATTTAGTCATGGAACGTTTTCCCGATATTCGTTTTGCCCAAACTCGAGAACACGCGCATGCCGAGTAATGAAATTTTTGCATTAAGTGAAAAATTATTATTAGAATTGCAATCCGATTATTGTGCGTTGTTTCCAGAAATTAAACAGCAATTGATCCGGCAACTGCGGTTTATTTTAACCTCATCCGCACAAACACTTTCCACAGAAGAACGTTTGCGCGATCTATATCATCTGCTGCTTAAGTTTGAAGCGGAGCTACGCAATGTTAGTCAGATTGAAGGCTTACTCGAAAGTTTATTATTACAACTATCACCGAGCATGCGTTCAAGTTTCTCCCCTAAACCCACACCATTTGGCGGCGGGCGCGGTAAAAACGAAGAGAGCTGAGAATTTTCTCGCGGGTGCTATGGCGAGTAATAATGTTAATGTGATAAATTCAAACCTGAAGAATACAGGAGTTTCGCACCTTCAATGTGTTACTCCTTCCGGCATTAATTTCAAGGAGAAGACATGGCTAATTCTACTGTGGCGGATGTATTGGTGGATACGTTACAAGCCGTTGGTGTAAAACGGATTTATGGTGTGGTTGGAGATTCGTTAAACGGGATCACTAATTCTTTACTGAATAAAAAAACCTTGGAATGGGTGCATGTGCGTCACGAAGAAGCTGCGGCCTTTGCCGCCGGTGCGGAAGCCCAATTAACTGGAGAACTCACCGTATGTGCGGGAAGTTGTGGGCCTGGCAATATGCATTTGATTAACGGCTTATACGATAGTCATCGTTCGCATGCCCCAGTGTTAGCAATCGCCGCGCATATTCCCTCACCCGAAATTGGTGGAAATTATTTTCAAGAAACGCGACCACAACAATTATTTCAAGAATGCAGTCATTTTTGTGAAATTGTTCATTCACCCGAACAAATGCCACGCTTACTGGCTATTGCTATTCAAACCGCTATCACCAAACGCGGTGTTGCGGTATTAATTATTTCTGGTGATGTCGCCTTAGAAAAAGCTATTTATACGCAACCCGCCACGTGGCCGCGACAAGCAAAACCTTATATCATTCCCCAGCAAAGCGAATTACAACAACTCGCTAAATTATTAAATCAATCGCAAAAAATCACAATTTTGGCGGGAAGTGGTTGTGCGGGTGCGCATGCGGAACTCATGCAATTATGCGACACCTTACAAGCTCCAATGGTGCACGCCTTGCGCGCGAAAGAATGGGTAGAATACGATAATCCTTATGATGTGGGCATGACTGGATTAATTGGTTTTTCTTCGGGTTATTACGCCATGGAAGCGTGCGACACGTTGCTCATGCTCGGCACTAATTTTCCATATCGTCAATTTTATCCGAGTAATGCCAAAATTATTCAAGTTGATATTCGCGGTGAAAATATTGGTAAACGCTGTGCGGTGGATTTAGGCGTCGTCGGCGATGTAACAGAAACGATTCGTGTCTTATTACCATTACTCACTCGTAATGCCTCTAGTCAACATTTACAACAAGCCTTGAAACACTATCACAGTGCGCGTAAAAATTTAGATGATTTAGCTACCGGTAAACCCGGGCGCAAACCCATTCACCCACAATATGCGATGAAAGCGATTAGTGAAACGGCGCAGGATGATGCTATTTTTTCGTGTGATGTGGGCACCGTTACATTGTGGGCTGCTCGTTATTTAAAAATGAATGGTAAACGTCGTTTATTAGGATCATTTAATCATGGTTCAATGGCGAATGCCTTATCGCAAGCGATTGGTGCAAAAGCGGCATTTCCAAATCGCCAGGTCGTAGCTTTGTGTGGCGATGGTGGTTTTGCGATGTTAATGGGCGATATTTTAACCTTAATGCAAATGAAATTGCCGATCAAAGTCATTATTTTTAATAACGGTTCCTTAGGCTTTGTCGAATTAGAAATGAAAGCCTCAGGATTATTGGATTTTGGTACCGATTTACAAAATCCGAATTTTGCGCAGATGGCACAAGCGATGGGAATTGAGGGTATTCGTGTGGAAGATCCAAGCGAAGTGTATCCTGCGTTAGAAACGGCGTTAAAAACACCGACGCCAGCAGTCATTGATATTGTAACGAATCGCAGTGAATTAGCCATGCCACCGAAAATTACCGGTGAACAAATCAAAGGATTTAGTTTATATTTAACCAAAGCTATATTAAACGGCCGCGGCGATGAAATTTTAGAATTGGTAAAAACCAATTTATGGCGCTAGTCACGTAGCTTGGAACGTAGCGCCCTTGTAGCCTGGAACGTAGCGCAGTAGTAGCCTGGAACGGAGCGCAGCGAAGATCCAGGATCGGTGAAATTTTAAAACTTCGATCCTGGATCTTCGCTGCGCTACGTTCCAGGCTACAGGCTGCTCCGTTCCAGGCTACTACTACGATCCAGGCAACGGCTATCCAGGCCACAAGGAAATAACATGACAAACACAGCAATTTATCCTGGCACTTTCGATCCCATTACCAATGGGCACATCGATTTAGCGGAGCGCGCTGCGCGAATTTTTAATCACGTGATTATCGCGGTGGCTGCAAACACGGGAAAATCTCCCGTGTTCAGTTTAGACGAACGCGTCCATTTTGCGCAGCAAGCGTTAAGCCATTTGAACAATATCAGTGTCGTAGGTTTTAATACCTTACTCGCGGATTTTGCCAAACAGCACCAAGCCACTATTTTATTACGCGGTTTACGCGCGGTTTCTGATTTTGAATATGAATTTCAATTAGCCAGTATGAATCGTAACATTGCACCAGAATTAGAAAGTTTATTTTTAACCCCCTCCGAAAAATATTCGTTTATTTCGTCGAGTTTAGTGCGAGAAATTGCTCGTCTAGGGGGAGATGTGCGTGCATTTGTTCCCGATGTTGTTTTGCAAGCCTTAAAAAAAACTCAGATCACCTAAAGAAGAATCACTATGAAATTACTGTCACGTCGTTTGGTTTTAATTCTCAGTCTAATAATATTACTCATCCTCGTGGGTATATTTTTTTATTGGCACAAACACCGTCAACACAGTTGGGTACCCGTGAAACGAGGCCCCATGGTTACTGCCATTTACGGCTTAGGCACCGTGACCTCTAAACACATATACCACTTAAAACTTGGGATCACGACCACAGTAAAAAAATTATATGTAGTAGAGGGTGATGATGTGCGGAAAGGTCAAGCCTTAGTTGAATTTACCGACTCACCCTTGGTGCGAGCTAATTTTGCTGGCACCATTACCTCATTACCGTTACACGAAAATGAAACGGTTTATCCACAAACAGAAATTCTTACCTTAATGAATTTAAATGAAGCCTATATTTTGGTTTCCTTAGAACAAGAAGCTGCAGTAAAAATTCACAAAGGGCAAGCGGTTAAAGTAAGCTTTGATGGCCTAGACAATCAAACGTTTCAGGGGATTGTGGAATCGGTTTATCCTAATCAACAAGAATTTTATGTGCGCATTAAAGTCGATAATTTACCTAAAAATATTTTACCCGAAATGAGTTCTGATGTGGCAATTATTTTAAATACCACCCCTTCAGCGCAATTAATTCCAGTCAATGCTATCCAAAATGATACAGTAACGATTAAACGCCATCACAAAATCATCAAAGAAAAAATTAAAATCGGCATCATTAATAATAACCAAGCTCAAGTTATTTCTAATAATTTGCAAGACAGCGATCACGTTTTGGTGATGCCCTAATGTTATTTTTAGCTAAACGACAATTATTGGCGCGTAAAAAACAAACACTATTAATTTTAGTGGGTATATTATTGGGCAGTGCTGCGTATGTAATTATTTCTGGAATGATGTTAGGTTTTCAAAGTTATGTCAGCGATCAATTAATTAATAACGATGCCAATATTCGCGTGTCGGCTCGCCAAGAAATCATTAATCCAAACAGCATGCAACGTGAATTTTTTGGTCAGCAAAGTTTCGTCAATTGGTTAATTGCCCCCTCGGGACGACGCGATGATGAGCGTATTCAAAATCCGCAAGAATGGTATCACCGTTTGCGCCAAAATAAACACGTCGTTGCCTTCGCCCCACAATTAACCATCCAAGCGTTGATGAGTAATGGTCAACTTTCTAATGCTGCGACGCTGATTGGCACAGAACCCCAAGCGCAATTAAAAGTCACCAATCTCGGTAATTATTTATTAACGGGGAGTTTTAACCAATTAAAAAGTGGCGGAAATCGCTTAGTGATTGGCGATGGTTTGCTGGCAAAAGTGGGTGGACGCATGGGAGGTAATGTTTTAATTTCTGTAGGAAATAATTCACCACAACTCTTTAAAATTGCCGGCATTTTTCACGTCGGCATTCAAACCATCGATGATACGATAGCCTATGGAAACTTAGCGGACATTCAAAAAATAAATCGTACCCCGAGTCAGATTTCAACCATTGCGATTAAAATTGACGACATCAAACTCGCCGCCACCTTGGCAAGTGAGTGGGCGAAGATGACTCGTGATCAAGTACAAAGTTGGGATCAACTGAATTCAAATGTGATGGCGGTGTTTCGCACGCAAACGGCCATCCGCTATTTTATGACGCTTTCAATTTTATTGGTGGCGGCATTTGGAATTTATAATGTGCTTTCTGTATTAATTAATCAAAAGAAAAAAGAAATTGCGATTTTGCGCGCCATGGGTTATGAACCTAAAGAAATTCGGCAATTATTTTTATACCAAGGATTAATTGTGGGTTTAATGGGAGGGCTCATTGGATTAATGCTGGGATTTTTAGCCTGTCGCTATATGGCTACCATTCCTATGTTTCGCGATAGCACAGGAAAAATTAATTATTTACGCATCTCTTATGATGTGAGTATTTATGGTTACGGTTTATTATTAGCTTTACTTTCTTCATTAATTGCCAGCGTTTTACCTGCTAATCATGCTAGCAAAATGACGCCGATTGATATTATTCGTGAGAGTGGAACCTAAATCATGATCAGTGTGCGCAATGTTTCAAAATTTTTTGGTAGTGTGGAACAAACCGTCCTGCATAACATTTCATTTGAAATCAAAAGCGGTGAATTAGTGAGTCTCACTGGGCGCTCGGGTTCGGGTAAAAGCACACTGCTTTATATTATCAGCACATTAGATTTTCCAAGCACAGGTGATGTGATTATCAACGACTATCACACACAAACTACCCCGAGTGCAATTTTGCATGCATTTCGCAATCGTCACATTGGGTTTGTGTTTCAATTTCATTATTTATTAACCGAATTAACGGCACTGGAAAATATTTTAATGCCCGCGCGCAAATATGGCATTCATCAACAAAAAGCCACTATCGATTACGCTTATTATTTACTAAATACTTTTAATTTAGCGAAAAAGGCACAAAAATTTCCTGCGCAAATGTCGGGCGGAGAACAACAACGCATTGCCATTGCTCGCGCATTGATTATGCAACCGCAATATATTTTTGCCGATGAACCGACGGGTAATTTAGATTCAGCCAATGGCCAAGTGGTCATGGATATTTTTCGTCAAATTAATCGGGAACAAAAAACGACAATCGTTTATGTTACCCACGATGTAGAATTTGCAAAATTAGCCGAGAGACAAATTGTGTTAGTAGATGGTAAATTGGCTTAGGAGCCTTTTTTTGATCAGGCTCTTAGAGAAATGAATGTTACGCTAAATTTGGCAATTCGGACAAAACACACTGCTGCGCTGATTAATTTTCACACTTTGCAAAGTGGATGCGCACTTCACACAGGCTAAATGTTCACGTCCATAAACCAATAAAGATTGTTTGAAATAACCGGGTTTGCTATCTCCAGCGACAAAATCGCGTAGGGTAGTGCCACCCACTTGAATTGCTCGTCGCAATAATAATTTAATGTATTTTACCAAGCGGGCATATTCTGATAATTCCAAAGTATTGGCGAAGCGCTGTGGATGAATGTTGGCTAAAAATAATGCCTCGCTGGCATAAATATTACCCACCCCGACTACCACATGATGATCCATAATATAACTTTTGACGGCAATGCGGCGAGTGATGGCCTGCGCTAATAAATAGCGTGCGTTAAACTCGGCGGTTAACGGTTCTACGCCAAGTGTTTGTAATAAGGAATGGTGCAATGGCGATTCTTCTTGCCATAAAAATAAACCAAAACGTCGTGGATCGTGGTAACGTAATTCTATATTTCGATCAAAATGCAAAATAATATGATCGTGTTTTTTGCGGGGGGTTGGAGTATGACAAATTCGTAGCGATCCCGACATACCAAGATGAATTAATAAATAGCCCGCTGATAATGTCATCCATAAATATTTACCGCGACGATGAATATTGAAAATCGTTTGATTGCGCAATCGCGAGGTTAAGTCGTGATTCACCGGCAAACGCAAGTGCGAGTTCCAAACATCGATGTCTCGAATAGTGTTCATTGTAATATGGGGCTCCACACCGCGCTTGGTGGTTTCCACTTCGGGTAATTCTGGCATGATACAATTTATGTTACACTGCGATGGCGTTGAGTATAACGCAGGAGTATTTTAAATGTGGAAAATTTTAATCGTGGGTGTGATCGTAAGCCAATTAAATGCTTGCTATTATTTAGGCTACGCCAGTGGCAAAGCAGTGCAATTGAGCGGCGAGGGCACGCGGATGGTGGTTACTGCGGCACCGGCGATGCTGGTGCACCCAGTTTAACCGCGATTAAGGTATTAACGGCAGCATTTAGTTTTAAGGATGAAGCATGCGATATTGGGGATTAATTATTATTGTAAGTTTACTCAGCGGATGTTATCCGGTGTCATTAAGTACTCAAGATCCCATGATACAAAAATATCGTGCAAAAATTTATTTCGATCAAGCCAGTGAACCCGGATTAGAATGGGCGGTGTATCATGCCGAGCATTTGGAGCTGGCTAAGAGGTAGCGATTATGCAATGTCCCTGTGGCCATCCTGAACTGTATCAACAGTGTTGCGGACGATTTATCGATCAACAGCAAATGCCTGCCACTGCGGGTGAATTAATGCGCTCGCGTTACACCGCATATGCCACAGGGAATATCGATTATATTGAAAACACCATGCGCGGGCGAGCTTTGCAAGGATTTAATCGATCGGCTGCGCAAACTTGGGCTAAGAGCGTGACGTGGCTAGGCTTACAAGTGCTTAAAGAGGCGCAAGTTACAGATAATCCTAACCGTGCCACCGTCGAATTTATCGCGAGCTATCAAACCCAAGGCCAACTGCAACGCCTACAAGAAATCAGTGTATTTGCACGTCACCAAGGGAAATGGTTTTATATCGATAGCAATACAGTTGCTGCCAAACCTGGCCGTAATGAACCTTGTGAGTGCGGCAGTGGCAAAAAATATAAAAAATGCTGTGGCTAATATGCTTTCTGCGCTGCATCATCCTAGCTTCAATTTTTCACCGTGTTACCCCGCAGTATTTTATTTTTTTTGTCGCATTCTGTTAAGTTTTTGCTGCTAGAGTGGGAATTATAAGCAAAAATGGTTTAAATGTAACAAATCGAAAAAAAAAACCAGCTTAAATTCACGAGGGATGTTTAATCATATTAACGAGGCGGGGTGTGTGATGGGTAATGAAACTAGTAGAGCGGCTCAAAATGAAAGATTATCCCGCAGATATTCTCCTTTCACGTGGCTTAGACGGTTTCTGGATGTTCTTCTAAGACCAAAGAAAATTTTATCGAATATTGATACGGAATTAAAGGATCTAATTTCAGGAGTATCTCTCGAAACTAAACTAAGTGAATTGTGTCGTTTACACAATATTTTGCTAGAGTCAAAGACTATTTTACTTAAACAAAATCAACATAATGATGTTCTTACTTCTTATGAGGGTGAATTATTTAGAATATTTCAGGAGATAGAAGCAACAAGGCACGGAACAAAGCGCAATCAACCTAATCATGCTTTACAAAGTTGGACTGATACATTTAATAATCAATTTGCTGAGTTAGCACATTCCTTGAAAAATACCATTAAGCGAAACACTGGTTTTTTTGCCTGGTTTATTAAAGGTAGTGCTCAACGAGCAGAATTGGCTCGGTTAAAATTAGATATATTTAGTAATCTAAAATCTAAACTTATTGAAGATAGTGCGCAACAAATGGAACTGGTTCAGTCAAAATCTGATCCTATTGGAAATAAGAAAAAATTAAGAAAATCAAGCAGTAGTGTTATTGATTTCAAACCAGAAGCTCTCAAAAAAATAGATGGTGAAAACGACAGAAATCAAAATAATATTCAACAAAATTTTAGTATTGATAGTCCTCCTGTATTTTTTAATCCTGGTTTCTTTAGTCGCACTTCCAGCGAGATTCAAAATTCCAAATCTTCGCATCATTCTCAGTTGCAATCAGTTGCAATCAGTTGCAGAAATAATTCGAGATTACCCGCAGGATGAAAATAACAGAATAGCAATTATCCTAAATTTATTCAGATAATAATTCGTGTAAATTTGTCATAGCCAGCTCATTG